>DASZVX010000041.1:0-2601 GCA_035547255.1 Hyphomicrobium sp. | reverse complement strand
AGCCGCGCGATCCTTGGCGGCCACACGCTGACTTTCGGACCTAAGTTGCCCGCAGGCGGCGAGAATATCGCGTCCACGCGGCGTGCGGACGGGGCTTGCGTAGCCTGCGCGGTTCACGACGTCGGCGAAGCGTTCGATGGTTTCCCAATCCGAGCATTCGTAGCGCGAGCCCGGCCACGGATTGAACGGGATCAGGTTGATTTTCGCCGGAATTCCCGACAGCAGCCGTACCAGCGCGCGGGCTTCGGCAAGGCTGTCGTTGACGCCCTTCAGCATTACGTATTCGAAGGTGATGCGGCGTGCATTCGAAAGGCCTGGATAGTTGCGGCAGGCCTCCATCAGCTCGGCGATGGGGTATTTCTTGTTGATCGGCACGAGTTCATCGCGCAGCGCGTCGTTCGTGGCGTGCAGCGAGATCGCAAGCATGGTGTCGGCTTCTTCGCCCCACCGTGGGATCTCGGGAACAACGCCCGACGTCGAGAGCGTGATGCGCCGCTTCGATAGCGACAGGCCTTCGCCGTCGGAGGCGACGTCCATCGCGGCTTTGACGTTGTCGAAATTATAAAGCGGTTCGCCCATGCCCATCAGCACGACGTTGGTGATCTTGCGTTCCGCGTTCGGAAGCAGACGGCCGTCGTCGGGGCCTTTCGCGCCGGGCCAATCGCCGATGCGGTCGCGCGCCAGCATGATCTGGGCGACGATCTCTTCGGCTTCGAGATTGCGCACGAGGCGCTGGGTGCCGGTATGGCAGAATGAGCAATTCAGCGTGCAGCCGACCTGGCTCGAAATGCAGAGCGTGCCCCGGTCGCTTTCCGGAATGTAGACGGTTTCGATTTCCGGCGGCCGCGCCTCGTGGCTGCGTTTTGCCAGGCGAAGAAGCCACTTGCGCGTGCCATCGACCGAAATTTGCTCGGAGACGATCTCGGGCCGGTTCAGAGTGTAAAGGTCGGCGAGTTGACGGCGGAGGTCTTTGGAGACGTCCGTCATGTCCTCGAAGCTCGTGACGCCACGGACGTAGATCCAACTCCAGAGCTGGCCGACGCGCATGCGGAGCTGCTTTTCCGGCACGCCTGCAGCGGCGAGCGCGAGCTTCAAGCGGTCGCGCGTCAGACCTGCGAGCGAAGGCTTCGCGGCGGACGTATCCGTATCAATCTTAACCAAGGGCGCGGCGGTCATAACTTAAAAAATCAGCTTCGAGTTGCGGAAGTGGCCCTTTTACAGGCGTTTGCGGCGGATTGGTAGTCGCAGGACGTCGCGCTCTTTATTTGATGGCGCTTAGCGACATGCGTTCCGCGCGCCGGCCGCCAAGCGCCGACGGTTAAAGGATAAACCGGCTGAGGTCGGCGTTTTTCGAGAGTGGGCCGACGCGCTCTGTCACGTAGGGGCCGTCGATGACGACGGTGGCGCCGCTCTTGTCGGAGGCTTCGAACGAAACCTCATCGAGCACGCGTTCCAGCACCGTCTGCAGACGGCGCGCGCCGATGTTCTCGACGGTCGAATTCACTTCCACCGCGGCGTCGGCCAGCGCGTCGATGGCGTCGGGCTTGAATTCGAGCGTCAGGCCTTCGGTCTGCATCAAGGCGACGTACTGCTTGATCAAGCTCGCCTGCGGTTCCGTCAAAATGCGTTTCATGTCATCGCGCGTAAGCGCATTGAGCTCGACGCGGATCGGCAGGCGCCCTTGCAACTCAGGCAGCAGGTCCGACGGCTTGGAGACGTGGAAGGCGCCGGAGGCGATGAAGAGAATGTGGTCGGTTTTCACCGGGCCGTACTTTGTCGCGACCGTGGTGCCTTCGATCAACGGCAGAAGATCGCGCTGGACGCCTTCGCGCGAGACATCGGCGCCACCACGCGCGCCGTCGCTACGCGAGGAGATTTTATCGATTTCATCGAGGAAGACGATGCCGTTGTTTTCGACCGCAGCGATCGCTTCGCCGGAGATCTGATCGCTATCGATCAGTTTGTCGCTTTCCTCGGCAATGAGAATGTCAAAGCTGTCTTTAACGGTCACGCGGCGCGACTTCGTCCGCTGGCCGAGCGCCTTGCCCAACATCTCGCTGATGTTGATCGTTGCCATCGAGCCGCCAGGCATGTCGAACGTCGGGATGGGAGACGCCGTATCGGCGACGAGGATATCGATTTCTTTGTCGTTTAATTCGTTGTTGCGTAGCTTCTTGCGGAAGCTATCGCGCGTGGATGGTGAGGCGTTCGAGCCGACGAGAGCATCGAGCACGCGTTCTTCCGCGGCTTTCTCGGCTTTTGCGCGGACGCCTTGGCGCTTCGATTCTTTGACGAGGCCCAAACCGACTTCGACGAGATCGCGGATAATGCTTTCTACGTCGCGGCCGACGTAGCCGACCTCGGTGAATTTCGTGGCTTCGACTTTGAGGAACGGCGCGCCCGCGAGTTTCGCCAAGCGGCGGGAGATTTCGGTTTTGCCGACGCCAGTCGGGCCGATCATCAAAATGTTCTTCGGCAGGACTTCGTCGTGCAGCTCGCCGGTCAATTGCTGGCGGCGCCAACGGTTGCGCAATGCGATGGCGACGGCGCGCTTGGCGTCGCCTTGGTCGACGATGTAGCGGTCGAGTTCGGATACGATTT
>DASZVX010000040.1:0-12297 GCA_035547255.1 Hyphomicrobium sp. | reverse complement strand
AGTATGCGGGGTATCAAGTGATGGGGGATACAAAGCGTCCCGGTCTTTCGGGGGGTCTGCAGCCGGTTTCAACCGGGCCCGAAGTTTTGGACGACGCGGCGATCGAGGTTTTCGAGGTCGCCGGAATGATAAAGTGGTTTGACGCTTCCAAGGGATACGGCTTCATTGTCCCGGATAACGGCCTGCCGGACATTCTGCTTCACGTGACGTGTCTGAGGGCTGGTGGTTTCCAGACGGCCTATGAAGGCGCCCGCGTGCACTGCGAAGTGTTGCGCCGCTCGAAGGGGATGCAGGCATTCCGCATCCTCAGCATGGACGAAAGCACGGCTATCCACCCCTCTCAACTTCCGCAACGCACGCACGTCATCGTGCAGGCCGAAAGCGATTGGGAACGGGCCTACGTCAAATGGTTCAACCGCGTGCGGGGCTTCGGCTTCTTGACACGTGGTGAAGGGACGCCCGATATCTTCTGCCATATGGAGACATTGCGGCGGTTCGGCTTTACCGAGCTTCGCCCTGGCCAGATCGTTCAGGTCCGGTGGGGTTATGGATCGAAGGGCTGCATGGCCGCAGAGCTTCGACCGGATGGCGTACCGACAGGGCTGCCGTCGCGTAACTGACGCGGGATATATGACGACAGCGTTAGAGAGTTTCAGGAAAAGGGCTGCGATTTGCGTGGCCCTTTTTGCTGTGGCCGTAGCCGGTTTCCCGTCGCTCTTCCAGAAAACCGGACTTCTCCAGTTCGCGCCGCCCGCATACGCCAAGATGCGGCAGGACAAGCTGACCATTGAGCCGGCTGGCGGTGGCGCCGGTCACACCTTTGATATCGAGGTAGCCTCAAGCGAGCAGGAAAAGCGCCTGGGGTTGATGTATCGCACCGCCATCGGCGATAGCGAGGGTATGCTGTTTCCCTACATGGACGAGCACGAGATCTCGATGTGGATGCACAACACCTACATCCCGCTCGACATGGTGTTTATTCGCTTAGATGGCACGATCGCGCGCATCGAGGAGCGAGCCGAGCCGTTGTCCGATCGCGTGATAGCATCGGGAGCCGCAGTCGCAGCGGTGCTCGAGCTGCAAGGTGGAACCGCCGCACGTCTTGGCATAAAGCCCGGCGACAAGGTGCGCTACCCTCTGTTCAAGAACGCAGCACACTGAGCTTTCCGGACAATAATCGGGCCCACTCCTGCTCAAATGCGCAGGGCGGTGTTGGGTGCGGCGTGCATCAATCGAAGAGCGACGACAGCGACCGCTGGATTGAATCGAAGCTCACGCCGAAATCGGAGTCGTTGGATCGCGAAGCACGGCGCTTTGCGGACTTCGATTTGCGCTGGGCGACTTTCGCTGGCGCAGCCGTGGCGGGCGGCGAGGGGGCGATCTCCGGCTTCGTATCGGAAACGACGCTCCCGCCCTCGAAATGCAGCATGGGACCGCCGCTTGCGGCCGTACTGACCTGCATAACGGCAGGTGCAAGCGCCGCCTCAACGGACGCAACCGGCGCGGCTACCGGCGCCGCTTGCGTGGTATCGCGCCCGGCAGGCTCCGCGCCGCTCACCGCGATCGGAGCCGTGGCAGCAGGGGTTGTCATTTCGCGTGAGGGAACAAGCATCTCCGGCCGCGCCCACGGATGATCGAGCATGGACCGCTCATCGACCGGCGCACCTGGCGTTTCGCTTGGCGAAATCGACGACGGAGTTTCGACTGCGCTTGCGACTGCCGTCTGCAGATTGCGGGTGACGATGGCGCGATCGGGAATAGGCGCCGCCGCGATCTCATGTGCCGCCGCATCGGGGATGATATGGATCGGTTGGGTAATCGATGCCGCGCGAACGACAGGCGGAGCAGGGATGGAATCGGCAGCGGCTGGAGGAATGGCGTCCTCTGCATCGACTGCCAGATAATAGACGTAAGCCGCGCTCACGGTGATGGCGCAAAGCACGACACCTCGCGCCTTGGCAGCATACGCACTCGGCAGAGCGGAACGCACGAGATTCAAAATACGCACTCGCGATCAACGCCAACAAAAACGAAAGAACCGCTGCCAAAATGCCCCGGCGACCGGCTCCATCAATCCGCTACTATTTTGACGCGCCTTTGGCAAAGCCAACCGTTGAGCAAAATGTCGTTCGGCCGAGGAGGCGTGGCGCCGGATCGACACTTTGCTGCAGGCCCCGCTACGACGGCGACCTGCGCGCTCGGGCCGCGGCTATTCGTTCTCGAAATGTCCATTTGTTCGCACCGGCGAACATGCTACTAAGCCGGTCATTCGTCGGGGCGTAGCTCAGCCTGGTAGAGCATCTGCTTTGGGAGCAGAGGGTCGCGTGTTCGAATCATGTCGCCCCGACCAATATTCACCAATGTCGAGGAATACCCGATGACCGCGCGCATCTACAAGCCAGCCAGAACGGCGATGCAGTCCGGCGAAGCCCGCACGTTGGAGTGGGTTCTGGAGTTTGCCCCGGCAAGTCCGCGCGCTGCCGATCCGCTGATGGGATGGACGAGCACCAGCGATATGCAGGCGCAGGTGCGGCTGGAGTTCGACACGAAGGAAGAGGCAATCGCCTACGCGACGCGCGAGGGGATCGCCTACACGCTTGCCGAGCCGAAGCCGAGGAAGCCGATCCGCAAATCCTACGCCGACAATTTCCGTTTCGGCCGCACGACCAACTGGACGCACTGAACTTGGCGCCGGCCGGCTCTGCTTCGTGAGCCGGCCTTGATGCTTGCCAGCTTAGCCAAATTAGCCAAACAGCTTGATCGCCTTGCTGAGCGTGTTCCACACGCCCAACAGGAACGGAATGCCGACGGCGAGCCACGCAATCAACACGCCGAAGCTCAAGCCGCCGAAGCCGATGCCGTGTGGGCCGCTCGGAGAGGCCTTTGACTTCGCCGCTTGCAAAGCGGCAACTTCATCATCCCGCATCAGCCACTTCTCGGCGACAGGCCGAACGAGAGCATTGGCGAGCAAGCCGACAAGCAAAAACCCCGTCAGAATATACATCGTGCGGTCATAGACCAGCGCGCGAGGCACTCCCGCTGCCATCTGAACATCACGAATGTAACCGATGACGAGCGGCCCAAGAATGCCAGCCGCAGACCACGCCGTCAGCAGGCGGCCGTGAATGGCGCCGACAAACTGCGTGCCGAAGATATCGGCCAGATAAGCGGGGAGAGTGGAGAAGCCGCCACCGTACATACTGATGATGATGCAAAACGTAGCGACGAAGAGCGCGATCGATCCCATATGCGCGAGTGTCGGCGCCAGCGCATAGAGTGCCATGCCGAGAATGAAGAAGCAGAAATAGGTAACCTTCCGCCCGATCGCGTCCGAGAGCGATGCCCAAATGAAACGGCCGCCGCTGTTGAATAGCGACAAAAGACTGACGAAGCCGCCTGCGATCGCAGCGATCGTGGCGTGCTGCGCAGGATTGAGATCTCCAAACTTGACACCCACTTGACCGATCAGCGACCCGCCGAAAATTTCTTGCAGCATGGGTGACGCCATCGCCAAAACGCCGATGCCGGCCGACACGTTCATCCATAGCGCGATCCAGATGAGCCAGAACTGCGGAGTCTTATGCGCGTTGTTGAGATGCACGTTTCCCGTTGTGATCAATGCATGCGCGCGATCGGTAGGTGGCGTCCATCCATCCGGTTTCCAGTTGTCCGGCGGGACGCGGTAACCGAATGCGCCACAAAGCATGAAGATTAGATAGATGCCGCCCATGACGGCCATCGTTTGCCAAACCCCGACGGACTGACCCGTCTTGAAGTGGTTCATCAGCAGAATGGCGAGTGGCGAACCGATCATCGCGCCTCCGCCGAACCCCATGATCGCCATGCCCGTCGCCATGCCGCGGCGATCGGGGAACCATTTGATCAGCGTCGACACGGGCGAGATGTAACCGAGTCCCAAACCAACTCCGCCGATCACGCCGAGTCCGAGCCAGAATAGCCAAAGCTGATGGATGTAGACGGCGAGCGCCGACACGACAAATCCGCCGCCCCAGCAGATGGCAGCGGCCACACCCGCACGTCGTGGGCCAGCACGTTCGAGCCAGCCGCCAAAAATCGCTGCCGAGAGCCCGAGGAAAACAATGCCAAGCTCGAATGTCACGAGGAGGCTGCTGACGCGCCAATCGCAGCT
The DNA here is from genome assembly GCA_035547255.1 of Hyphomicrobium sp. GTDB lineage: Bacteria > Pseudomonadota > Alphaproteobacteria > Rhizobiales > Hyphomicrobiaceae > Hyphomicrobium_B. The sequence goes on along the minus strand of DASZVX010000040.1, from coordinate 8,147 downwards.
CGTCGTGAAAAGCTCTTGCGCGAACGTCATATCGGGACAGGTCGTTGGCTTGGAAACGCCGAGCGCCTGCGCCAAAGGCAGCCAGAAGACGCTCAATCCGTAACTCATCCCGATGCAGAGGTGGATCGCCAGTGCTGCAGGCGGCACGAGCCAGCGATTGAAACCAGCCTTCGCGACGATGCGCTCGCGGTCGAGCAAACTTGGTGTTTCGTCGGATGTAACCGCTGCCATTTGCTTTCCCCCGCGATTATAAGTCATCTGCGACATTTTTTGGGGGCTGTTCTTGCACACGGGCGGCGGCACAAGCAACAGATTCACCGGCCGCGGTTCGAAACGATTCACCGCGACAATGACTTGCGCTGGAACGAAGCGGCGATTATCGGTTCTTCGGATCTTTATGCTGCATCGCGCCGACGGAACATTTGCCAAACTCGAGGTTATGCGGCAGTGCACCAATGATCCCGTAGCTCAGTTGGATAGAGCATCTGCCTTCTAAGCAGAGGGTCGCAGGTTCGAATCCTGCCGGGATCGCCAATAAATTCAGGCGCATATATCATACGCTACTTTTATTCTGACTCCTGAGCAGCGGCTCCATTCTGACTTTTGGCCTCGCTGCGTTCGTCATTGCTTCCGCTTTCGACCCACGCCCGGCGGTTGCGCGCAGCTATCATGCGCTGGGTTTCTGTTCGCTTCACATAGAGGCGCGCAGCCTATGGCGTGCGGTGACCAGAGTGTGCCTGACGCCTTGCTCTCTCAGCTCGGCATCACCGAGTTCTGTCAGGCCTGCTGGTGTGGTCATCAAGCGGCCGACTTGGCTGCAGCATTGGCCGGAACCTATTCAAGCAATGCAGTTCGACAAGGCCATTTCTGGCAAAAAACAAGGACTCGCCGACGCCCAGGGATGGCCCGCAGAAACATTTATCGTCGGCCAACAAGGCAGTCCTCCTGATACCATCGTTTGGGGTGACAGTTACACCGAGGCAATGATCCCAGGCTTCGTTTCATATCACCGGGCAACGGGTCGAGGGGCGATCATTGCCTCGCGGCCTGGCTGCCAACCACTCATCGGTATTTCCTTGTATCAAGATAAGGGATGCGAACTTCACAATGCGGAGATTTTCACCGCCATTCTGCAGCACAGCGCCAAGCGGGTCATTCTGATTGGCTTCTGGTCGGCGGTTGCGAAGGGCATCGTGCGCAATTCCGACGGCAGCGTTGCGTACCGCGAACATGGTCAGAAGGATGGCCCGGTTTTCGAAGCAGCACTTCGGTCAATGATCGGGAAGCTGACCGAGCGCGGCAAAGACGTCGTGATTGTCGGGCCGATACCGCTTCAGAAGTTCGCTGCCGCGCGAGTTGACGCGGGCTGAATTCATCGAAGACAAGGCGACGATCCTCGATATCTTTGAGCGTATGGCGGCGCTCCCGCGCGTCCGTGTGGTCTATCCAGACAAGGGCCTCTGCGACGCGCAAGGCTGCCGCTACGTCGAGAACAACGTGCCCCTCTATTCAGACGACCACCATCTCTCTCCGGCCGGAGTGGCCAAGTTGACCGGTATGTTCGCTACTATGTTTGTGGATGCGCCACCCCGAGCATCGAGCGCGGCGCTAACAGCAATCGCCGCTCCTAATCAGAAATCCGACTAGATCATCTGCTTTGGGAGCGGAGGGTCGCGCGTCAGTAATGCGGCTTGCGCTGGGGCTCATGTTCCACCTCCCACAAGGCTCTTCTGACCTTGCGCTAATGCGGAAACGGATTGTGCAATGCGCGTGATCTGATCTTGCAGAGGCTGAAGATCGACTCCTCCAGCCGAAGCGGTGGCAACGGCGGCTGTCGGCTTCGGCTCTCGAGACCGAACAGCAGTTGAAATCTCATTCGCCTGAGCTTCGGTGATCTCTTTTGAACCTTCCGGCATCAACCTCTTAATGCCGTGACATGCGCGCGGATTTCCATCTTCACCGTCGACTTGATACCAAGCCATATCCTCTTCTTTTCTCATCGGATCAGCCATTCTGAGTTGCAAGGCCAGTGTTATTTTCCCTACTCTCGCTAGGAGGGGAAATCGGAATGCAGGCGTTTAGCCAGGTCGTGAGCTTGGGATGGCGATGTCAGACAGTCTGGCAGGCGCGCCGTTACTTCGGCCGTGCCTTCTGTCCGACGTCGATATTTGATTGGCAGATCACGCCGGCTGAAGCCGTGGTTGAATATTTTGACAGAGATTTCGTCGGCCTCTTAGACCGTGACGACCTGTTTAGGCCGGAAGACGGATGGGTAACGAACCGCAAGTTTGGGACGAGGCATCCTCATGAATTCTCGAATGGACTCCAAGACGGCTACGCGACAGCTCGATCTCGTCACGATTATCTCTGCGACAAACTCTGCGCGATAATCGGAGGTGCTGAACCGACACTATTCGTCGCTCAGGCCAAAGACCCGGAGACATTCCATAGCGAGATTTCATTTCGTATTTCGCGCAGGAACCCGCGCCTAAAATACCGTCTACTTGTCGTCCCTGATGTGCCAATCGGTTCCGGCGCAGATGCGTGGAAAGGAGATGACGATCATTGGGATCGCCATTTTTCTGAATTCGCTGTCCGGCACGATGCGGGATTACAGAGCCCGAATACAGTGACCAAGAACCTTGGGACGATCCGGTACCAGATGAGGCGGTTCGCCAATCACGTCGTCAAAGCGAAGTTCTAGCGTCGTATTGTCTCCACATGCGCGCTTCGTCGATCCGCTGCGCGTGCTTTTCATCGATGTAAATCGGGCCACCATTTTGGCTTCGGCGCCATGCGTCCCGGTGAGTTCGGTCTTTCGGAATCTCGTCGATGTCGACGATTTCGATTGCCGTTCCGAGATGTCCGCAATCGCGCTCGGCAATGATTTCGATTGCTTCTCTGCGGGTGCAACCGCCTGTCACCATCATGCGGGCGTAACGATAGGCCGCGCGAGGTTTGACGCCCCTGGCAAGCATTCGGTTGAACTGGACAATACAGAACCAGAGGCCTCGCCCGTGCCAGGGATGCAACGGATCAGACGCGCCTCGCATCAAATAGCTGATGCCGCTTTCTGCAGGGCATGTAATGGCGACTATACTGTTAGGACGTGTATCAATCGAAGCAGTTTTTCGCGCGCGTTTCGCGCGGTGTATGGCGTGGTTCCAACCGAGTACCGCTCCAGCAATACATGAGTGGCGCACATCGGCTCGAACTGAACGACGAAGAACAGTGCATCAAATCATGATGTCGCGTGTGCGGCTTCGCGCTCGAGTTCGCGTCGACTGTCGCGAACGCGCGATTGCGCCGATTCAGCTGCAACATTCTCGAACGATTTAGCACTCATTTCGGACTCCGAGCGTTCTCGAGCCTCATAGAGTGCCTCCGCAATTGGTCGCGCAACTTGCTTGGTTGGCAAGCAGCGCTTGCGTGTGGTTTAGTCGGCGCGTACTTGGGACTTTTGTATTTTCCCCCTAGAGATCGCACCGTGCAAAAAATCGCAATCATCCATCACTTATCTAGCAGCGGCGGCACCGTTGTTTCGAAATGTATTGCGGCGTTGCCGGACGTCGTTCTGTTGAGCGAGATGCACCCGCTGATTGGCATGGGGAAGCCCTTTTTTCTGCCTATCGATCCTCTTGCGCAGTTTCTCGTCAACTATCCACAACTGGCGCCCGACCCGGAGACGCTCAACCGCGAGTTTCGCGCTAGGCTCGAAGTCGTAGCTCGGATATGTCAGGCTGAGGGCAAGCTGCTCGTGCTTCGCGATCATACCCATTCCGACTATCTGACGAATTTCGAACCTCGGCAACGCCTCGTCGAGGCGCTTGATCAGAACTACGAAATTCAACGCCTCGTTACGTTGCGAAACCCTATTGATGCATGGCTAAGCATGAAAGTCAGCCAGCACGATCATCACATTCCGCACTTCTCCGATTACTGCGATAGAGTGCTAAAATTTTTAGATGATCACGCCCAGCTGCCGTTGTGGAGGTATGAAGATTTCGTCAGCAAGCCGCACAACGTAGTCGCGGAAATCTGCACCTATCTCGGTATCCGCTTCGACCCTTCATTTTCAAGCCGTTTCGGAATAAAGACGCTCACAGGTGACAGTGGCCGCAAACCGGCCAAGATCGTTGAACTCCCACGACGTGACTATCCGAAAAAATTCGTCGATGAGGTTGCCGCATCCAGGTCGTTTGCAGTCATCGCGGCGCGGTTTGGTTATACGGCCCTGCGGTAATGAGGGGTGCAGGTCACAGGGGGAACATGACAGTGCCAAAGTCCAAGATTGCATTGATTACCGGCGTAACAGGTCAAGATGGAGCCTATCTGGCTCGGCTCTTATTGTCGAAGGGCTATATTGTGCATGGCGTGAAGCGCCGTTCATCCTCCTTCAACACCGAACGCGTCGATGATCTCTATGTGGATCCGCATGAAGAGCAGACGCGTTTTTTTATGCATTACGGAGATATGACGGACGCGACAAACCTCATCCGTCTCGTGCAAGAAGTCTGTCCTGACGAGATTTATAATCTCGCTGCGCAAAGTCACGTTGCTGTTAGTTTTGAAACCCCGGAATATACGGCCAACGCTGACGGCCTTGGAACTTTGCGCTTGCTCGAGGCAATCCGGATCCTCGGGCTGAAGGACAGGGTGCGTTTCTATCAAGCGTCTACGTCAGAACTCTACGGCAAGGTTCAAGAAGTGCCGCAGCGGGAGACGACGCCATTCTATCCGCGTTCACCGTACGGCGCAGCTAAGCTCTATGCTTACTGGATTACCGTGAACTACCGCGAGGCCTACGGCTTTCACGCATCGAACGGCATTTTGTTCAATCATGAAGGGCCACTACGCGGGGAAACATTTGTTACCCGGAAGATTACGCGCGCCGTTGCCGCTATTGAACTCAAACTGCAGGAACGTTTGTATTTGGGTAACCTCAACGCCAAGCGCGATTGGGGACATGCACGGGACTTTGTCGACGGGATGTGGCGGATACTTCAGCAACCTCAGCCTGACGACTACGTTCTCGCGACCGGAGAATGGCATTCGGTGCGCGAGTTTGTCGAATTGGCGTTTAGCCATGTTGGGCGCCGCATTATCTGGCGTGGGAGCGGACCAGAAGAGGTGGGCATCGACGAAAATACGGGTAAAGAGTTGGTTCGGGTCGACGCGCGCTACTACCGGCCGACCGAAGTCGATGAACTGCTCGGCGATCCCAGCAAGGCGCGTTCAAGACTGGGATGGCAGCACAGAACCAACTTCAAGGATCTCGTCACCGAAATGGTAGCGAGCGATCTTCAAGTTGTGGCCAACGAAGCCGGACGCAAAGACCGTGCGGCGCGCTAAGCAGGTATTAAAATGGCGACGATCAGGAACGCTTCAGATCAGATGGAATTCCGGTACGAGCTTAGCGGCAAAAAGGTTTACGTCGCCGGCGATCGGGGGATGGTTGGATCGGCTGTTATTCGACGACTCCAACAAGAAGGTTGTGAGATTCTGACTGCACCACGCAACGAAATTGATCTTCGTAACTCGGAACAGGTCGAACAATTTTATAAGCGAGCGAAGCCCGATGTTGTCTTCATCGCGGCCGCAAAAGTTGGTGGCATTCTGGCTAATGATTCTTATCCCTTCGACTTTCTCTACGACAACCTGATGATCGAAGCGAATATCATAAAGGGTGCTTTGGCATTCGACGTTGAGCGTCTCGTATTTCTCGGCTCTTCGTGCATCTATCCCAAATTTGCAATTCAGCCGATTCCAGAATCAGAACTGCTGACCGGGCCGCTCGAACCGACCAATCAATGGTACGCAATCGCAAAAATCGCCGGAATTAAGTTGGTTGAAGCCTGTCGTCAGCAACATGGCCGTGACTTCGTGTCGGCAATGCCCTGCAATCTCTATGGTCCGGGCGACAATTTTGACTTGCAGACGAGCCATGTCATTCCAGCTCTGATCAGGAAGGCGCATGAGGCCAAGGTCGCTGATGCAGCGTCATTGACTGTATGGGGTTCTGGAACACCACGGCGTGAATTTCTGCATGTGGATGATTGCGCCGATGCACTGGTGCATATTGCGAAATTCTATTCGGCCACGGAACATATTAACGTGGGGTCAGGCGAGGATATCTCCATCGGCGATCTGGCAAAGCTCATCGCGGAGGTCGTCGGATTCAAGGGTACTATCGATCAAGACGTGGGAAAGCCCGATGGTACACCGCGCAAATTGATGGATGGCTCCAAACTTAAAGCCCTGGGCTGGCACCCGCGCATCGATTTGAAAAACGGTCTTGCAAACGCTTATAGCGCATTTCTGGCGTCACATGGCGCATGTGGATAGTGGCAATCCGATGAATTGCTCGTCGTGCTGTCCAGGGGCCAAAATCTCTAACTTACTTTCGCGCTGATCTGGAGCCAATGAACACGCTCTACGTCGAAGCTGCCCGAACCTTGTCAGGCAGATCAATTTTTAAGGAAGCCCTGTAATTCGCCTAAAGACGCGCAAGTAGTCGCGGACGGCATGCGTTGCGCTTCTCGGCCAACTTCGTCGTTTTCGATAGTAGAAGTCTTTTTCAGAACTAGTTTGTGGTACCATCTTGGGGACTTTGGTCGGCGCTGCGAAATTCGTCGGAATTGTGGGGAAGTAATCGCAGGGCTGAAGCGGAACTTGCAGGACGTTTGATCCGTTGAATAATCTTATTTGAGTGGCCGTCGCAAATATCTGCGCCGGCGACTTGTAATCTGAGATGTGATCCAAAATGTACTGAAATGGCTCCGGAAAGTACTTTGCCAAGGCTCGACCTGCGTGGATGCCGAGTTCATTCCAAATAGAGGGATCCCAGCGGTCGGGATGAAGTTGGTGTACAATGATCGGCTCATGCAAGGTGAGTGGTCGCGTCGATGTCATACAAGCGAGAGGAAAGACATAGTCCCACCAAGGGGCACCAATTTGAAAACGCCTGATATTAGGATCGGCCATGACATTGCGTAGGCGCGATGGATTGAAGCAAAAAAAGTCTAATCCCAGCTCAAAGGTTTCGCATGCACCTGCGCCGAGAAAATCCAAGTCGGAACGGCGTGCCATCACGAGCGCGTCGTCATGCTTTTCCCGTAGGGAATCTGCCAGATTGCCTCGCAGCATGAAAATGTCTGCGTTGACATAGGCGACCTGCTCGTTCTTTGGAAGTGAATCAAACAGATCTGCCAGTGGCGGTCCGTAGCGGTTCGGGAAAAACGCCTCATTCATCTTTGCCGGGATCGTCCCCGTCAATCCTAATTCTGCGACGGCTTCTATTTCGTCAGGACGATTAATTGAGATGGGCTCGAAGCCGTTATCTTTCCAAGAAGCAACGCATGCCCGCAAGTATTTGTCGCCAATTTCTTCGCCGCCTCTGCCCTTTCTGGAAAATTTTGGCGGAATTGAAGTGAACAGCAGCATCAGAACTATCCCCGTAGCTTCTCAAGCAGTGCTGACTCATGCAGCGCCGGCTTCGTGGCAAATTGCGCTTACGTAGTTGCTTGTTCGTCGGTGGCCAGAAGCTGGCTTCGTGTCAAGCCAATGAGCGCTCTGTAGCAATGCTCTCGATTGTAGGAGGTGCGCGCTCTTTCCCGTTCCCGCTCAGCACCCCGAGCATAACTGTCATAGTTCTTAGCAATCGTCAGTATCCCGGCCGCGAGCGTGCTGGCGTCGCGTCCAACTGCGCCGCTATCGGTTTTGATAAGAGTTGCGGCAAAGGTTTCCGCCATTGCGATCATCGGCTTGCCCGTCAGTAGAGCTTCCAATGCCGTTCCAGAGCCTCGCTCAGGTGGATAAGCGCTAGCATCGTAGGGAAGCAAGAGCATATCGCACCGCTTTAATGCGGCATGGTATTCGTCACGCGAAACGACAACATTCAGCATCTCGACCGCACCGCCGAATTTGGCCAGTCGAGCTTGAAGCTTTTTAGCTTTACGCGAATTGCCTGCACACTGAAGCAGAAATTTGAGAGGCGGCCCGTCCGACTTCGCGGCCAGAACGGAGCCGATAATTTCGGGAAGGATGTCGGTTCCTTTCTCCCTTCGAGGTCCGCCTAGCCACCCGATCGTCAGAGCGCCACATGTTCGATCGCACGGTAAGAGCCGCAATGTTTCGTCATCGGGGAG
>DASZVX010000039.1:0-90979 GCA_035547255.1 Hyphomicrobium sp. | reverse complement strand
TTCATTAAGCCCACGGATGACGCCGATCTTACCCCTTAGCGGAACGCGGTAAGTGCTCATGGATAGCTCCTCTCACGGACTCTACCCTCCCAAACGAAGATGTCCCACTTCGGTTTCACGCCCCCGCGCTAAACCTTTGTGGATTTTACGCAGACAACTACCCTTGACCGCCGACGACAGAAACGCGGCGCCAAAATAGCGGTCAATTGCTGATGAACCCCCACGGATCAACGAGCGGTTAAAATGTGTCACATAAATGTGGCAATATGAAGAAATTCGCGGCGAAAATTAGATTCGGTTTGAGCATTTCCTTATTATGAATCAGTCATATAGGGTCGACGAAGCTCGCCACGACCCGCTTCGTCGTGCCATCATCAAAATTGATCGTCAGCTTGTTGCCATCGACGAGAGTGACGGTTCCGTCGCCGAATTTCTCGTGCCGGACGCGGGTGCCGGCTTTGAAGTCTGGGGCGTTAACCGTTGATGATGCAACCAATTCGCCTTCGAGCGTAACCGGCGTTCGAGCCCGCTTTTTCGTATCGCGGCTGCTGCTCCAGGATTGCTGAGCGCGCTGCCAGCCGGGTGTCTTGTAATTGGAGCCGAACGGTTCGGAGCCACTGGCGCGGTCGAAACGGCTTGGCCCGAACGGGTTGCCATAGCCGTAGGTGGCACGGCCACCGTAAGGCATCTCGCTTTCAACCACATCGACCGTTGCCGCGGGTAGCTCATCGACAAATCGCGACGGCAGCGCCGACTGATAGAGACCGTGCGTGCGCCGGTTCTGAGCGAATGAAATCTTGGCGCGGCGCTTGGCGCGCGTCAGTCCGACGTAGGCGAGGCGGCGCTCTTCTTCGAGGCCCGCCTTGCCGCTTTCATCGAGCGAGCGCTGATGCGGAAAAAGCCCTTCTTCCCAGCCCGGCAGAAAGACGATGCCGAATTCTAGCCCCTTGGCGGCATGGAGCGTCATCAGCGAGACGCGATCGCCGTCGCTGCCCTGGTCGGCATCCATGACCAGCGAGACGTGCTCAAGGAACCCTTGCAGCGTGTCGAAATCGTGCATGAAGCGCACAAGTTCTTTCAAGTTCTCGAGCCGAGACTGGGCCTGGGGGCTCTTATCCGCCTGCCACATCGCGGTGTAACCCGACTCGTCCAGCACGAGCTCGGCGAGATCGGTGTGGCGCATATGATCGAGATTGCCACGCCAGCGTTCGAAGGCCTGCATCAGGTCTGCGAGCGATTTGCGTGCTTTGTTCGAGAGTTCGTCCGTCTCGACGATTTCGCGGGCGGCTTGATAGAGCGAAGCGCCTCGGGCACGCGCGAGTTCGTGGATGCGCTTGATGCTCGTGTCGCCGAGGCCGCGTTTCGGAACATTGACAATGCGTTCGAACTTCAGGTCGTTGGACGGATTGGCGACGATATCGAAATAGGCGATCGCGTCCTTGATTTCCTGGCGCTCGTAGAATCTCGGACCACCGATCACGCGGTACGGCAGGCCGAGCGTGATGAAGCGGTCTTCGAGGGCGCGCATCTGGGACGACGCCCGCACGAGAATGGCGATGTCGTTCAGCTTTTCGTGGGCGCGTTGGAATTGCTCGATGTCTTCGCCGATGGCGCGTGCTTCGGCTTCGTCATCCCAGAAATTCGCGACTGCGATCTTGGAGCCCGCCGAGCCGTCGGTGAAGAGCGTCTTGCCGAGCCGGCCTGCGTTCTTGGCAATCAGGCCCGAGGCGGCGGCGAGAATGTTTGCGGTCGAACGATAGTTGCGTTCGAGGCGGATAACTTTCGCGCCGGGGAAGTCTTTTTCAAAGCGCAGGATGTTGTCGACTTCCGCGCCGCGCCAGCCGTAGATCGACTGGTCATCGTCGCCGACGCAGCAGATGTTCGGGCAGCCTTGCGCCAAGAGGCGCAGCCACAGGTACTGCGCGACGTTCGTATCTTGATATTCGTCGACGAGGATGTAGCGAAAGCGGCGATGAAAATCGGCCAGTACGTCCGGATGCTCTCGAAACAGCCGCAGGCATTCGAGCAGCAGATCGCCGAAGTCGCAGGCGTTCAGATCCTTGAGCCGCGCCTGGTAGGCAGCGTAAAGAGCAGCGCCCTTGCCCGCCGCGAAGGAGAAGGACTCGCCGCCCGGAACCTTGTCCGGCGTCAGGCCGCGGTTCTTCCAGCTATCGATGAGGCTGGCGAGCTGACGGGCGGGCCAACGATCCTTGTCCAGGCCGGCCGCCTCGATGACCTGCTTCAAAAGCCGGACCTGATCGTCGTCGTCGAGAATCGTGAAGCCCGACTTCAGGCCGACGAGTTCGGCATGTCGGCGCAAAATCTTGACGCCGATCGAGTGGAAGGTTCCGAGCCACGACATGCCCTCAAGCGTGCCGCCGATCAGGCCGCCGATCCGGTCGCGCATTTCGCGCGCTGCCTTGTTCGTGAACGTGACGGACAGAATTTGCGACGGGTAGGCTTTTCCGGTCGCCAGGATGTGGGCAATGCGGGTTGTCAGCACGCGTGTTTTTCCGGTACCGGCACCGGCAAGCACGAGGAGTGGACCTTCGGTTGTCTCGACGGCCTCGCGCTGTTCAGGATTTAAGCCGTCGAGATACGTCGGGGCGCCGCGCGCAGCCCGAATCGCGCGCGCCGAGATCGATTGAATCTCGTCAGCGTGATTGGCCTCTTTAGCAGGGGCGCTTGCGGATCCGGGTGCTTGCGGCAGATCGAACGGTGGATCGTCGTCGTGCGGCAAATCCGTGCCCATTTCGGCGTTCGGCTTGCGAGTCGAAGTCATGCGAATTGACCTAAACCACCAGGGCTGATCCTACAACCGGCGCGTCTCGGTGACGCGCGCCGCGGATACAGCAGACGGCGAATCGACCGCAAAATGCTCAAACATCTGGAATGAAGCCAAATTCCGAGTTCAGAGTATTGCCGCTCCGTGCCATATAGATGCGCACGGCGATGTGTATTTCAATCGGGTCGCCGGGGTGCCAGCAATCGTCCTGCGGCCGCAAGAGACGTTCATGAACAACGGGCTTTTATTTTTCGGTGGGCTCCTCGTCCTCGTTCTTACGGCGCTTTTTGCCGTGCCGACGTTCGTCGACTGGAACGGCTATCGGGGTGTCTTCGAGGAAGAAGCCTCAAAGGTGCTCGGCCGCGATGTTCGTGTCGGCGGCTCGGTCAATCTCCGGTTTCTGCCGGCACCCTACGTTCAGTTCGACAAAGTGCGCATCGCCAATGTGAGCGGACAAACGGGAGAGCCGTTCGTCAGGGCCGACAGCTTCAAGATGTGGCTTTCGGGGCCGGCGCTGCTGCGCGGCGTCCTGGAAGCAAGTGAAATCGAGCTGAACAAGCCGGTTTTAACATTGGCGGTCGACAAATCCGGCGGCGGCAATTGGACGAACATTACGTTGAGACAGGCCGATCTGCCTTTCGTGCCGCGTGCGCTGGCACTCAGATCGGTGAAGCTGATTGACGGGAGTGTTTCGGTCTACAACGCGACGACCGAGCGCATCGCGCATATCGAAAATATCGTCGGCGAGCTATCCGCCGATGGTTTGACGGGTCCATTCCGTTTCAAGGGCAATGCCTCGTGGTCGGGCGCGGCGCATGACATTGCGTTTGCAACCGAAGCGCCGGCGAAAGACGGGTCGATCGGCCTCAAGATTTCCGCGCGCTCGACAGGCTCGCCCGACGTCTACCTGCTCAACGGCCGCGTCTCCGATCTCGCAAGCAAACCGTCGTTCAAGGGTGAATGGACCGGAACGCTGACGATGCCGGGCGACGAAGCATCGGCCCACGTGAGCAAGGATGACGCGACGCTTCTCGATCTCAAAGCCGAAGTGTCAGGCGACACGTCAGGTGCAAAATTCGACGACATCACGCTGTCACTCAACAGTGTGGCGGAACCGCAGATGATTACCGGCTCGGCGGTCGCGACGTGGATGACTCCGCCACGCCTCGATCTGACGCTGGCGTCCAAATGGCTCGATATCGATCGGTTAGCGGGAGCGGGCCAGGGTAGCGCCTCGTTCTCGAAACTGAAGGAGTTGGGGCTTGGCTTGATTCAGTCCGTTGCGGGCGACAGCACTGCGAGCGCGAAGATCAATCTCGAACAGGTGAAAATCGGCGGCGAAACGGCGGGCGGTCTCGATATCGATGCGGATCGCACCGGCAACATCACCCACATCAAAAACTTCAACATCAGCCTGCCGGGAGGATCGCGGCTCGATCTCGCGGGCGATTTGAAAACTGGCGCTGACGGAAAACACAGCTTTTCCGGCGACCTTTTCGTGGGTGGTACGAGTCTCGCTCGCTTAAAAGCCTGGGCCGGAAAATCCGGTGTGCCGGTCGACATCACCTCGGACGGTTCGTTCTCTCTCAGCGGAAAGCTCGACGTCGATGCGGCGCGCTTCGCCGTCGCGGATGCGTCCGGCAATATTTCGGGGCGCGCATTCTCCGGCGACCTGACCGTGACTCAAGGCGCCCGGAAGCACATGGATCTGACGCTCCAGGCGGCCGAACTTGATACTCAAGAGATCTTTCCGAAGACGGCCAACGCGCTTGAAGCAAGTCTTCGGAAGACGCTCGGGCTTGCCTCGTCCGATGACGACAAAGAAGAGAGTTCCAAAGAACTTCCGGGAGACGTGCGGCTGCGCGTCATCGCCGGGCGCTTGACCGATCATGGCAACAAGTATCGCGACGTCGATGTGACGTTCGAGGCCGAGGGCAAGGAAATCCGGCTCCCCGCAGCCAAGCTGACGACGGACAGCGGACTCAAAGTTTCGCTCGAAGGACGCGTGAAAGAGCGCGACGACGGACCACTCGGGACACTTGCGTATGACGTCGTCGCTCCGACGCCTGACGCGATGGGCGATCTCCTGCGCAAGACCGGCTTGGCACTGCAGTTCGGCGACGAGCCGTTCAAGGGGTTGCAAAACGCGAAACTGGCTGGCCTCATCAATCTCGGGCGACGTACGGCCTCTGCGAGCGACGTTACGTTCGACGGGATGGTGAACGGCTCCCATTTTAGCGGATCGGCGGATTTCGACGGTGGTCTCAGCGCGTGGCGCTCGCGGCCGAGCCGTGTGCAGATGACGGTCGAAGCTCCATCGTTGCAAGCGTTGCTCACGATGTTGGCTCAGGATCGACGTACGGCGGAGGCGGCTTCCGGCGAACCTGCAGAAGCATCTTTGATTTCTGTAGGGATTTTGGCTTCAGGCGCCAAGGCTCGGCTGGAGGTGCGGGGGCATGGGCTCGATGTGGCGCTCTCCGGTAACGCCGTTTGGCCGGAGAATTCTCCTCTAGCACTCAATGGGACGGCGGACATCAAAGCTGACGAACTCACGGACGCGCTTTCGATTGCCGGGCTTTCGCTTCCCGCTGGTGCCGCTGCGGTTGCGACGCACGGGACGCTCACCGTCAGTCGCGATAACGGAACGTGGTCGGTCGCAACACGCGATCTGATGCTTGGAACTTCGACGGTAACGGCATTCCTCGACTTCAAAGCCGGAGAGGACGGGCGCCGCCACGTCGAAGGCAAGATCGGCGCCGATCGCGTGGCCGTCGAGACGCTTGTTTCGGTGCTCACAGATAAGTCTTCGCCGCCGCAGGTGGATGGCGGTGATGCGAGTGCCGCTACGGACGGATCGGCAGCTGCGGAGTGGCACTCGATCTGGCCGACGGGCCTCTTCAATTTCACAGCACTGAACAACAGCGATGCCGACATTCGCCTCAGCTTCGCGTCTCTCGGTCTGAGCGGCGATCTCGCGACGCGGGACGGCGAGATGAGATTGGCGATCACGCCGAACAAGATCACCGTCAGCGAACTTTCCGCGTCTGCCGCCGGTGGCAAGCTGACCGGTGGCGTGAGCCTCGAGAAAGCGCCGAACGGCGTGACGCTCGTCAGCAACCTGAAGCTGGATCAGGCGCGACTTTCGTCTTTCAGTCCTTCAGCTCGGGGCGTGGCGACATTCGAGCTCAACGGCGAGGCAACAGCACAAAGCCCCGCAGGTCTGATTGCCGTCATGGCGGGCAAAGGGCAGGCCACGCTCAAGGACGCAACCGTTCGCGGACCGGCAGCCGCGTCTCTGGCGGATATCGTCGATTCAGTGTTGTGCGGTAAAATGCAGAACGACCCGCGCGCTATTTCTACGGCCCTGCTGACGTCGCTCAATACATCCGAAGTTGAAGTTGGTAGCCGCGAACTCGCGATGACGCTGGCGGACGGTTCGATAAAATTCGAGACGCTGGCGCTCGAGTCACCCGAAGGCAAGCTCGAGGCGACGGTTTCCACGGATCTGACCTCGCTCAAGGTCAGTGCGGCGCTCCAGGTGGCGCCGGTGCTCAAACCGCTGCCGCCGCCGGATGTTGTGCTGCCCGGCTGGAAGCCTCCTCCGCCCAAGGGTGCGTTGCCGCCTGCTATCGTGCTTTACGACGGTCCGCTGGACAATTTCGCCGTCATGAAGTCGAGCGTCGACGTCGCCGATCTGCAGCGCGAGCTTTCCGTGCGGCAGGTCGAGCGCAACGTCGAAGAGCTGGAATTGTCGCGCCGTGTCGACGACGAGCGGGCACGGCTCGAGAAGGAGCGCCGCAAAGCTCTCGACGCGCAGCGCGCGCAGGCAGCGAAGAAACAGACCGAGACGTTGCCGCCGGTCGTCCCGCAATCGGCTGGCACGGCGAACGGAGGACGGTCCGGAGCCGATCCCGCGCCGGATGCTCCCAATCCTGAAGCAACTCCCAATCCCGATGCTGCTCCTAATCCACCCGTGATCGTGCCGCAGGCGGATACGCAAGACGGTTCGGATGGGGATTCCGCGAGTTCCAGTACGCTGCAAGGACAAAAGATAACGATCGAGCCCATCCCGGCATCCGAAGGCCTCGCAGCGCAAAACTCGACAGGGCAGATCGATCCCGAGACCGGCTTGCCAATTCCAGACAAGAACCAGGGAGCCGTTCGCTCCCCGGCATCAGCGCGCCCGGCTCAACGGCCACGCGAGAGGCGGCGCACCTCATCGGACGAGGTCATGAAGCAGCTCGGCGGCATCCCGTAAGTTTTCCGTAGTTGCTTATTCCGCCGGCTTTTCTGCGGCGCGCGCCTCAAGGCGCTTCAAGATCCATACGCGGACCGCGCTCGATAAACCGGCGCCGCCACGTTCCTTATCGATTGCGCTGATCAAACCGGCGAGCGTCAGGCCTTCCTCGGCGGCCGCAGCCTTCAGCGCAGACCAGAATGCTGCTTCGAGCGAGATCGACGTGCGATGGCCCTGGATCGAAAACGAACGCTTCTCAGGTCGCATCAGGACGCATTGCTGGGTCCGGCGTCGTCATCATCGAAACCCTCTGCCTCGCGGTGCGATCCATCGAGATCGCTCTGCCACTTGCGGTTTCTTGCCTCGAACAGATTGCGTTCGGACTTCGTCTGCCCGTACTTGATCCGATTTTCCTGCGCGTCCTTCTCGCGGTTGGCGCGCTCGCGGGCTTTACGGACCTTGTTGAGATTGACGATCTCTGCGGTCATAAAATGCACTCCGCCACGAATGCCAAAGTGGCACTCTCTCCTTCATCCATTTTATGTGCAGTAACGCGAAGGCGTCAAACGCTCGCTTCGCGCGTGTGTGAATTGGTCTTCAGTCGGGGCCGATCATCTTCTCAGGGCGCACGATCTCATCGAACTCCTTGTCTGTGACATAACCCCCGCCGACGGCCTCATCACGCAGCGTCGTGCCCTTCTTATGCGCGGTCTTGGCGATTTTGGCGGCGTTGTCGTAGCCGATCTTCGGAGCGAGTGCTGTCACAAGCATTAACGAGCGTTCGAGCCCTGCCTTGATGTTGTCCTCGCGCGGCTCGATGCCGACGACGCAATTGTCGGTAAAGGAAATTGCGGCATCGCTGATCAAGCGCACGGATTGCAGGAAATTGTAGGCCATTACGGGGTTGTACACGTTGAGTTCGAAATGGCCCTGGCTTCCGGCGAACGACAGCGCGGACTGGTTGCCAAAGACCTGGACACAGACCTGGGTCAGCGCTTCGCACTGGGTCGGATTGACCTTGCCGGGCATGATCGAGGAGCCGGGCTCGTTTTCAGGCAGCGCGAGCTCGCCGAGCCCCGAGCGCGGGCCCGAGCCCAGGAGACGGATGTCGTTGGCGATCTTGAACAGCGACACCGCGACGGTGTTGATGGCGCCGTGCGAAAAAACCATCGCGTCGTGGGCTGCGAGGGCTTCGAATTTGTTCGGGGCGGACTTGAAGGGCAGCTCCGTGATCAAGGCGATACGCGCGGCGATCATCTCGGCAAAGCCCTTCGGCGCGTTGAGGCCTGTGCCGACGGCGGTGCCACCCTGCGCGAGCTGCATCAGGGCAGGCAGCGTCGATTCAATCCGGGCGATGCCGTTGTCCACCTGCTGGGCGTAGCCCGAAAATTCCTGACCGAGCGTGAGCGGCGTTGCGTCCTGCGTGTGGGTGCGTCCGATCTTGATGATGTGCGACCACGCCGCGGCTTTCTCGTGCAATGCCTTGTGCAGTTTACGCAGAGCCGGAAGGAGCCGATGGATGACTTCTTCCGAGCACGCAACGTGCATCGCCGTCGGGTAGGTATCGTTCGACGACTGGCTCATGTTGACGTGATCGTTCGGATGGACAGGCTTTTTCGAACCCATTTCGCCGCCGAGCATCTCGATGGCGCGGTTCGAGATCACTTCGTTGGCGTTCATGTTCGATTGCGTGCCGGAACCCGTCTGCCAGACGACGAGCGGGAAGTGATCGTCGAGCTTGCCGTCCATGACCTCTTGCGCGGCTTTCACGATGGCGTCGCCGATCTTGGGGTCAAGCCGTCCGAGCGCCATGTTCGTTTCGGCCGCGGCGCGCTTGATGATGCCGAGCGCGCGAACGATCGCTGCAGGCTGCTTCTCCCAACCGATCTTGAAATTGCCGAGGCTGCGCTGGGCTTGCGCGCCCCAATATCGATCCGAGGCAACTTCAATGGGGCCGAAGGTATCGGTCTCGGTACGGGTCTTGGTCATCTGCGGTCGTCCCGTTCATGGTTCGTGGACAAAATTTTCGTGCTTCGTCGCGCATAGGGCGCACTTTGTCGAGGGTTTTTACGTTTCGTGCGTCATCGTCGAACCGCCAACATGTGAGCCGTTCGGGGGCGAGAGCAAAAATTGCCGATGGCCGATATTGTGTCTTCGACGATTCCTGTGCCGGATCCCCGGCCTTCGACGCGGCATCTTTTGCTTGGCATTGCCGACTCTCCTTCGTCGAGCCGGCCGGCAATGCCGAAGCGCCGCGCTCGGCCGAGGATGACGGAGGAGCAAGCAAGAGACTCCGTCCGGGTCCAACGCAAATGCGATCGGCGGCCGGCTCGCCGGAGGCGAGTCGCCGTACACAAACCAACAAAGGGACGGGACGACACGGCCTCGCTCTTTGCAAATGGATTAGGGATGCGGACCGCGCCGTCCCGTGCATGCCAACTCTGCGCCTCGGCTCCGGCCCATGTGTCCGGCGCCTCTCGTATGAGTGCGGATCGCCCGAAAGCGATCCCTGAGCCGTCGAACCCGCCATCCGCCCCCGCATCTCCTTTCGAGCGGCGTTTCACCGCGTCGCCTCCTCAGAGGCCCGCGCGCGGCAGGCAGAAAACCCGCGGCATACCGATTTCTCCGCGCGGCCCCACATGCTCTTCACCACACATGTCTCGCGGCACGAGCTCATGCCCTTTGCAGCGTGGCAAGATGAGCGCGAGTATCTTTGCTCTGCGCTTGGCGAGGATAAGTTTCGTCGGGGAAGTTGCGCGGATGGTTAGCGGCGAGATTTAGAACCGCCAAGGGGCATGAGCCGTTAGTGCATACGTCGATTCAATAGGTCCCTCTAGACTACGGCGTTGCGCCGTGCCGCTTCGCGAAACCACTGCGCGCTGAGCTTCGGTGTGCGCTTCTGCGTCTCGAAGTCCACATACGCGATTCCAAATCGCGTGCCGTAACCGTCGGTCCACTCGAAGTTATCCATAGCACTCCACACGAAGTTGCCTTTCAGCGGAATGCCCTCGGCAGTCGCGCGCTGCTGATGCATCATGCCGTTTCGGAGATACATCAGGCGATCCGAGTCGTAGACATTGCCATCTGCTGCAACCACGTCGCTCGCCGCACATCCGTTCTCGGTGATGTAGATTTCCTTGGGTTTCCAGATCGAATTCAAAAGCCGCGGCGCCCAATACTGGCATTCCGGATCGAGCCGGTGCCAGGATGAAAACATCTTCGGATGGGAGTCGTTGAACGGAACGGCCCGATAGCCGGGCGGCCGGTCGGATGCGACCACGAGAAGGCTCGGGATGTAGACGTTGATGCCGACGAAATCGAGCGGCGAGCCGATGACTTTCATCTCGTCGTCGGTGAACTTCGGTGCGTCCTTGCCAGCCGCTTTCAAATACGCGTCATCGTACCGGCCCTCCAGCATAGGGCCGAGGAAGTGCACATTCAGCGCCCGCGTTGCGGTCTCCGCAGCTTTGACGTGCTCGGACGTTTCGATCGCAGGTAGGGCGTGGGGAATGTTCTCCGCCGGTCCAACCTTGGTGTCCGGCCGTCCCTTGGCACGGATCGCTTGCACGGCAAGACCGTGGGCAAGGATCGCGTGATGCCGCACCTGATTGAGCGGCCCCTCTTCGAGCGTGAGACCGGGGGCTATGTGCAGCCGCACAGTTTTCCCTTGAATACGCAGTTCGACGCCGCGATGGCCGGTGTCGGCGAGCTGCTGGAACTCGTTGATCGTGAAGAAGTGTTTGACGCGATCGCTCAGGTGCTCGGCGACGTAGCCAGCATACGCCCCGAAGGCTTGCGAAGTATCCCGCGACTGCCACCCGCCCTTGTCCTGAAGCGCCTGCGGCAAATCCCAGTGGTAGAGAGTTGCGAAGGGCTCGATGTCGGCGGCCTTCAATTCGTCGACCAGCCGATTGTAGAAGTCCAAGCCCTTTTGGTTGGGCTGTCCGACGCCGTTCGGAAAGATGCGGGGCCAGGAGATGGAGAAGCGGTAGGCATTCACGCCCATGTCCTTCATCATCCGCACATCTTCTTTGTAGCGATGATAATGGTCGACTGCGACGTCGCCGGTATCGCCGTTCCTGATCTTGCCCGGCGTGTGGGAAAAGGTGTCCCAGATCGACGGACCTTTGCCGTCCTCGTCCCACGCTCCCTCGATCTGATAGGCCGCCGTCGCGACGCCCCAATAGAAGCCTGGTGGAAATGTGCGCGCTTCCGTTTTCGGTCCGACCGCATGGGGCTCGGTGCGCGATGCCTGGGCAGCAGCCGGAAGAGGGCCATTTGATGCCGCTAGTGCTGCGCTTCCAGTGAGGCTTGAGAATTGGCGGCGGGTGAATCGGGCAGGCATGACTTCCTCCCTTGACCAGTCGGACGCTCAGCCGGAATTCGCGATCAAATCAGTCTTCGATCCTCCTGCGGCGAGGAAAAGGCGGCGTTTATCTCTAATGGGCCGCGCAGGCTTCGCATCTTAGCCCGACGAGCCATCGCAAGCCATACGCGCGGCGCGGCCGTGTCTGGCTTCGGGCGAAGCGACGTTCGAGCGTCGATGGGGATTTAAGTTCGCTCAGCCTTCATAATAATGCAGGCCGTCGCGTCCGCCTATTTCTTGCGGAACTGGTCGAGGCTCAGGATTTTTGCGCCTTCAGGAGCGGCCGGTGTTTCCAGGGCGCCGTCGTCATCCTTGGCGTTCGCTTCACCTGCGCGCGTGGCGGGCTCAGGAGACGGCGGGACCGACTGTGCAGCGTCGCGTGCGGCAACGGATGGAGAGGCGGGTGCGTCCTTGTCGGCGCGAGGCTTGCGAGAAGCACGCGGCTTCTTGGGTGCCGTGCGCGGGCTCTCGGAACTCGCTTCGCCGATCTGATCGTATGTGGCGTCGGCAGTCAGCGCGGGGCGCGGCTGCGGCATCGGCTCGTTATCGCTGACCTCTTCGTCGAACTGCAGGCCGTAGCGAACGCTCGGGTCGATGAACACCTTGATCGCCGCGAACGGCACGACGAGCCTTTCCGGGATGCCGTCAAACGTCAGCTTAACCTCAAAGCGATCATCGGAGACGATCAGGTCCCAGAACCGATGCTGGAGCACGATCGTCATTTCGCTCGGATATTTTTCCTTGAGACGCTTCGAGAGAATGACGCCCGGCGCCTGGGTCAGAAACGAGACGTAGAAATGGTGCTCACCCGGAAGGCCGGATTTCACGATTTGCTGGAGAACCGCGCGAACAACTCCGCGCATCGCTTCCTGCTGCAATTTTGCGTAATCGATCGATGGCCCCGTTGCCATGCTTCAGCCTTCAAAAATACCGCACTCTGACCGACCTCTGAGATCAGATTTGCCGCTCAGTCAAGTCCGTTTACCTGTGAGCGGTGAGAAGTGGAGGGCTTCTGTTGCCCGGTGCCCTCCGAACCGCGCCTTATCCGGCTAAGGATAAGGGCTTCAAGTTCAGGCTATTCGCACTGCATTACGCAGCGAGAGCGGCCTCAGCATAGTTGTCATTGGCAACTATTCTGTATGACCCGATAACGGTGGTATCATGCCGGGCAAAAGCTAAGTCCTTTAGACCTTCGTCGATCCTATTTCGCCCCCATAAGTTTTTGCTGTCGCCCTGCGACTCTCCTCCGGAGAGCCGGCCGCAGGGCGCGGCAAAAGAATATGGTGGAGGCGCCGGGTACCGCCCCCGGGTCCGATCGGCTTATTACGACCGCGTTTATCGCCATAGCTGGCAAGCCAGCCCTCCAGATATAATCATTGGCGGCGCGGAACAAAAGCGTTTTGGAAAGCTCATTCGCAAGCCCGTGAAAAACCTGTTACCGGTTGGCCGCGGTTGAACGTTCCTGAAATTGAAGCGGAAAGGCATGTGCGTGGCCGTTTCGGTCGAAGATCACGCTTCTGCGCCGGGCGCGCTTTTATCGTGGAAATCGGTAACGCTGGTGCTGCTGACGGGCGTCGTTATCGTGGTGCTCGGGAGTTTGGCGGGGTTCGGCGCGACCGCAGCCTTCGATGTATGGTCCCGGATCGACGAACACCGCGCTTTTGCCGCAGGTGAAATGGAAGCGCTGCTGACGGCGCGCGTTGCTATTTCCCTCTTCGCGTTTCAGCTCGTGACCATTGTGCTGGTGTTCACGGCCAACTTCCTTTTCTCCCGGAGCGGCGGATCTTTCCTGCGTTTCGCGGTTCCTAGAGGCGGCATCAAAACGCTCGTTTTAGCGACGCTCGGGCTCATTGCGCTTGCGTTCATTTACGGTGGATGCGTCTTTGCATTGGACAGGGATGCTTTCCAGCACGACATCAACCCCTTTGCCGATCTGATGAAAGCAAGGACGTGGTGGCTCGTTTTGATCGCTGCGGGTATTGGGGCGCCGATTGCCGAAGAATGCCTGTTTCGCGGATTGATTTTCGGCGCGCTGAGGCGGACGCCTCTCGGCATTGCCGGGGCCGCGTCCGTGACAGCGCTCATGTGGGCGTTTCTGCACGCCAGTTACTCGATCTATGGAATCGCGGCGATCACGCTCATCGGAATTTATCTGGCGCTGGTGCGCGAGAGGACCGGCTCGCTTTTGACGCCGATCGTCTGCCATGGCGTTTACAACTCGATGATCGTTCTTATCCTGGCGTTCGCTCCGAACAGTTCGCTTGTTTCGGGTAGCTGAAGGCCGGCCAGAATCGCGCTAGTCATTGTTCGATGCAGCAATATCTCGACTTATTGCGCCGTGTGCGCACCGAAGGCGTGAAGAAGACGGACCGCACCGGAACCGGTACGCTTTCCGTGTTCGGCCATCAGATGCGATTTGATCTCGCCCAGGGCTTTCCGCTCGTCACGACGAAGAAGCTGCACGTCAAATCGATCATCATCGAGCTTTTGTGGTTTCTCTCCGGTGCGACCAACATCG
Source organism: Hyphomicrobium sp. (assembly GCA_035547255.1). Classification (GTDB taxonomy): domain Bacteria; phylum Pseudomonadota; class Alphaproteobacteria; order Rhizobiales; family Hyphomicrobiaceae; genus Hyphomicrobium_B. Next base: position 77,073 of record DASZVX010000039.1, on the reverse strand, counting down.
AATATCTCAAGGCACACAACGTTTCGATCTGGGATGAATGGGCCGATCCCGAGGGCGAGCTTGGTCCGGTCTACGGCAAGCAATGGCGGTCGTGGAGCGCGCCGGGCGGCGAAACGATCGACCAGATCAAAGAGGTCGTCGAGACGCTGAAAAAGAATCCGGACAGCCGCCGGATCATCGTGTCGGCGTGGAATCCGGCTGATATTCCGCGCATGGCGCTGGCGCCTTGCCACTGCCTAGTTCAGTTCTATGTCGCGGACGGAAAGCTCTCGTGTCAGCTCTATCAGCGGTCGGGAGATGTGTTTCTGGGTGTGCCATTCAACATCGCCAGCTATGCGCTGCTGACGATGATGATGGCGCAAGTGACGGGGCTTGGGCTTGGTGATTTCGTGCACACGTTCGGCGATGCGCACCTCTATCTCAATCATCTCGAGCAGGCCGATTTGCAGTTGTCGCGGACGCCGCGCGCGCTGCCGACGATGAAGATCAATCCGGATGTCACGTCGATCTTCGATTTCAGGTACGAGGATTTCAGCCTCGAAGGGTACGATCCCTGGCCGCACATCAAGGCGCCCGTGGCGGTTTAAATGTCTTAACGCCGTCATCCTCGAACGGCGAGCTGTCGAGCCGTTCGGGAATCCAGCATAAAGCTGCCGAAGGCCTGATATTATTTTTGCGTCTTCGACGACTCTTTCGCTGGATCCCCGGCCTTAGACGCGGGCTCTCTTTGCCTGGCATCGCCGACTTTCCTTCGTCGAGCCGCCGGCAATGCCGCAGCGCCGCACACGGCCGAGGATGACGAAGGAGCAAAGACCGATTTGCTTCTGGCGCGCGCCGTTGCTATCGGTCGGGCCATGAACGACTTGCCCATTTCCCTGATTGTCGCCGTTTCTGAAAACGGCGTCATTGGCCGCGACGGCGCCTTGCCCTGGCGGCTCTCATCCGATCTCAAAGTGTTCCGCAAGCTGACGATGGACAAACCCATCGTCATGGGCCGGCGGACATTCCAGTCGATCGGCAAGGCCCTCGATGGCCGCGACAACATCGTCGTGACGCGCGATTCGGAATTCGAGGCTGCGGATGTCTCGACCTGCGAAAGCGTGACCGACGCACTGACGCTGGCGCGCATCCTTGCAACCACGCGCGGGGCTGAGGAGATCATGGTTATCGGCGGGGTTGCCGTCTTCGATGCCGCGTTTCCGGTTGCAGATCGTATCTATCTGACGCGCGTTCATGCGAACGTCGAAGGCGACCGGCATTTTCCGGCTCTCGATGAGGCGGTATGGCAGGAAGTGGCGAAAGAAGCGTTGCCGCAGGGTCCGCGCGACGAGTTTCCGTCGACGCTGTTTGTTTACGAACGCCGTGAGAAATGACGAAGCCGCTGCCGAACGCTCTTGAAGCCCGGCTGCGACCCCCCAAATTGCGATAAGCCAAGGGGTTGGAAATTTGCGATTGGGGGAACCCTCCCTTATAAGCTGCCCCCGAACCTTGTTTTCTTTGCGTCCCCGAGGCTTTCGCCGTGCACGTCTCAATGTTGTCTCCCGAGACCGACGCCGCGCCAAGGAGCCGGGAGATGGGTGCGCAATTTCATTCTCAGCTCAAAAACACGAGAGAGGCCCCGATTTATGCCCTGGAGTAATCAAGGCGGCGGCAAAGGCAGCGGCGGTGGCGGCGGCGGACCGTGGGGAGGGGGGCCTTGGGGCTCGGGTTCCGGGGGTGGCGGCAAGGAGCCGCCCGATCTCGATGAGATTTTGCGTCGCGGCCAGGATCGCATGCGCCGGGTGATGCGCGGCGGTGGTGGAGGCGGTGGCGGCGGCGCCGGTGGCATCGGCGGCGGTGTTCCGCGGACATTCCTTTTCCTGCTCGGGCTTTTGCTGCTTGCGGGTGTCGCGTTCTACGGCTTCTTCTATCGCGTCAATCCGGACGAGCAGGGCATCGTCCTGCGCTTCGGCAAGTACGAGCGCTGGGAAGGTCCGGGTCTCCATTGGCGCTGGCCGTACCCCATCGAGGAAGTGCGTCTGCCGAAAGTTACGCAACAGCGGACCATCGAGGTCGGCGCTGCCCGCAGCACTATCGGCGCGCGCGACAGCGGCCTGATGCTGACGGGTGACGGCAGCGTCGTCGATGTCCGCTTCGTCGTGTTCTGGCGCATCAGCCCCGACAAGAGCGAGAACGGCGATACCGGCGTCGAACAGTTCCTGTTCAACATTGCGCAGCCCGAGACGACGGTGCGCGAGGTTGCCGAAAGCGCCATGCGCGAAGTCGTTGGCCAATCCTCGCTGCAGCCGCTGCTGACTGGCGGCCGGCAGCAGACCCAGGAAGAAGTTCAGAAGCTGATGCAGAAGACGCTCGACTACTATCGGGCGGGCATCAAGATCGACCAGGTGCAACTCAAAGAGGTCGATCCGCCGGAAGAGGTCATCGGCTCGTTCCGCGAAGTTGCTGCCGCGGCTCAAGAGAAAGAGACGCTGATAAAGCAAGCTCAGACCTACGCCGACCAGGTCACGCCCAGGGCGCACGGCGATGCGGATCGCATCATCGCTGCCGCCGAAGGCTACCGCGATCAGACGGTTGCGGAAGCGACGGGTCAGGCGGCTCGCTTTTTGAAGGTCTATGACGAATACAAGAAGGCGCCGGACGTCACGCGGGAGCGCTTGTATCTCGAGATGCAGGAACGCGTGCTTGCAGGTGCCGACAAGATCATCATCGATCAAAAGAACGGCCCGGGCGTCGTGCCTTATCTTCCATTAGAGCAGCTTCAAAAGCGCGAACCGGCCGAAGGATCGAAATAATATGCGCGCGTTCTTCGCATTCATTCTCACGATCGTGATCCTTGCGGCTGCAGGTCTCTATGCCTCGGCGTTCGTCGTCCACCAGAACGAGCAGGCGATGGTACTGCGCTTCGGCAAGACGCAGCAGATTATCGAAACGCCCGGGTTGAAGTGGAAAGTTCCGTTCATCGATACGGTCGATAAATTCGATAAGCGTATCCTCGATCTCGATACGACGGAGCAGGAAGTCACCGCATCCGATCAGCAGCGCTTGATCGTCGACGCCTATGCGCGCTACCGCATCACGGACCCGCTGAAGTTCTATCAGAACGTGCGCAATGAAGAGCGCGTGCGCGAGGTCCTCGGACCTTTGATCGAGTCCGAAATTCGCCGCGTGCTCGGCTCTGCAACTCTGCAAGAGATCGTCAAGGACAAGCGCGAGCCGCTGATGAAGCAGATCGCGGCGCAGGTGAACAAGGAAGGTCGCGACTACGGCCTTGAAGTCGTCGACGTGCGCATCAAGCGCGCCGATTTGCCGAAGGTGAACCTCGTCAAGGTCTACGATCGCATGCGCGCCGATCGCGTGCGCGAGGCGACGGAGCTTCGGGCGCAGGGCGAAGCGGAAAGCAACCGCATTCGTGCCAACGCCGACAAGGCCGTGACGATCATCAAGGCGGAAGCCACGAAGAAGTCGGACGAGATCCGCGGCGACGGCGAAGCACAGCGCAGCCGGATCTTCGCAGACGCCTTCGGGAAGGATCCTGATTTCTTCCGCTTCTACCGGTCGATGCAGGCCTACACGACGGCGATCAAGCCCGACGACACGCGCCTCCTGCTGTCGCCGAGCAGCGACTTCTTCCGGTACTTCGAAGATCCCAAGGGCGGCTCGAAGTCGGCTCCGGCTGGGTCGGGTTCTGCAGCGCCGGCGCAATGAACGACCTTCTGGCCGGGCTCGGAATAGCCCTGGTTCTCGAAGGGCTGCTCTGGGCTCTTGCGCCGGACACCGCGCGGCGTGTGGTCACGGATATTGCCAGCCGAGGGAACGCCCCCATCCAGGCCTGCGCCTTGGGGGCCGTTGCCTTTGGGGTTCTCCTCGTCTGGCTCGTCCGAGGATAAGCTTCGAGCCGACTTGTCCCCCCATCCCGGCAATATGCTACGATCGTCACTTTGATGCTTCGATCTTGCGCCAATTAATCCTCATAGGTCCCGCCGGGCGCCGCGTGGGGTCGGACACTGGAGTTCTCTTAATGATCGGAAAAAGTTCCGTGCTTTTGCCCCGACTGCTGCTCAGCGCGATCATGACGATGGCGCTGTTTTCCTGTCCGGCGCAGGCGTTTCAGAACGGCCCGGCATCGGTGGCGCCGCTCGCAAAGAAGCTGATCGACGCCGTCGTCAACATCGCGACCTCGCAGACCGTCAAGGGACCGAGCGGCGTGCCTCTGCCGAAGGTGCCGAAGGGCGCGCCCTTCGAAGACTTCTTCGACGATTTCTTCAACAAGCGGGGCGGCATGCCCCATTCCGATCGCAAGATCTCGTCGCTCGGTTCCGGTTTCGTGATCGACGGCAAGGAAGGGCTGATCGTCACCAATAACCACGTCATCGAAGGCGCCGAGGAAATCGAGATCAATTTCCATGACGGCTCGAAACTCAAGGTCGACAAGATCATCGGTCGCGACACGAAGGCCGATCTCGCTTTGCTCAAGGTCACGCCGAAGAAGCCGCTTACCGACGTTAAGTTCGGTTCGTCTGCCAATATCGAAGTCGGCGACTGGGTGATGGCGATCGGCAATCCGTTCGGGCTCGGGGGCTCCGTGTCACTCGGCATCATCTCGGCGAAGAGCCGCGATATCAATTCGGGCCCCTATGACGATTATCTGCAGACCGACGCTGCCATCAACAAGGGTAACTCGGGCGGGCCGCTGTTCAATATGGACGGCGAGGTCATCGGTGTGAACACCGCGATCATATCGCCGACGGGCGGCTCGATCGGCATCGGCTTTGCCGTTCCGTCCGATACCGTTTCGAACGTCATCGATCAGTTGAAGCAATACGGCGAGGTCCGGCGCGGCTGGCTTGGCGTGAAGATTCAGACGGTGACCGACGACATTGCCGAGACGCTTGGGGTGCCTGAAAACAGCGGTGCCCTGATCGCGGCCGTGACGCCTGAAAGTCCAGCCGCGAAAGCCGGGCTCGAAGCGGGCGACGTGATCCTGAAATTCGACCACAAGGACGTGACGACGATGCGCGGCCTTCCGAGGATCGTGGCGCAGGCGCCGATCGGCAAGGCCGTCGATGTCGAGCTTTTGCGCAAGGGCCAGCGCAAGTCCTTGCAGGTGACGGTCGGTCGGCTCGACAATGGCGACGACAACGACAGTGATCTCAAAGAACAGGGCGGCGAGAGCAGTGCTCCGCGGGGTGCAGCCGTTATCGGGCTCAAGCTTTCAGCGCTGACACCGGATCTGCGCCGGAAGTACGGACTCGATGACAAGATCAAGGGTGTCATCGTCGAGGATATCGATCCGCAGAGCCCGGCGGCGAAGAAGGGCATCAAAGCGGGCGACGTCATCGTCGAGGCTGCGCAGGAAGCGGTGAACGATCCGGGCGACGTCGCCGCGAGCGTCGACAAAGTCAAGAAAGCCGGACGCAAGGCGGTGCTGCTCCGGGTTGAAGACGGCAAGGGCGATCTTCGGTTTGTTGCCGTGCCGATCTCGTAATACGCGCGATTTTTGGCATTGAATCGTGCGCCAGGAGGCAAATGTGTCCGAACATCACGGCATTCTCGATACCATCTTTGAATCGTTCTCTCCGGTTCATCCGGACGGGCACAAGTTCATCGCCATCGGCGCGGTCGTCACGCTGCTGTTCTTTCTGATCTATCCGCCGCTCGGCTGGATCGCGGCGTTGATTACTGCGTGGGTCGTCTATTTCTTCCGCGACCCGCAACGCGTCACGCCGTTGCGTCCAGGGCTCGTCGTCTCAGCGGCGGACGGCAAGATTTCGTCGATTGAAAAAGTGACGCCGCCGGCCGAGCTCGGCCTGGGCTCGGACGAACGCGTTCGCATCTCGACGTTCCTTTCCATCTTTGACGTGCACATCAACCGGGCGCCCGTTGCCGGACGCATCGTGCGGTCGCTCTATGTACCGGGCGCTTTCGTGAACGCGGCGCTCGACAAGGCGAGCGAAGACAACGAGCGGCGCATTCTGGTCATCGACACCGCAACCGATGGAGAGATCGGCGTCGTTCAGATCGCCGGTCTGGTTGCGCGGAGGATCGTGACATTCTCCGAAATGGGGGAAACCGTCGGAGCGGGTCAGCGCTTCGGCCTGATTCGATTCGGTTCGCGCGTCGATGTTTATTTGCCACCCGGTAAAGTCGCTCTTGTGAGTGTTGGGCAACGAGCAGTTGCGGGCGAGACCGTTTTGGCGGATCTTCACTCGGTGGAACCCGAGCGAGAGGCACGCCTCGGCTAGACGGACCGTTGGCGGCCAGATGCGCGTGGTCAAAGGAGGCCTGCCATGGACCCGGATGAACCACTTCTAGAAACGGAAACACAACGGCGGCGGCGGCGGTCGTTGTTCCGTCACCGGCGGGTGCCGGTGCGCATGATGGTGCCGAACTTCTTTACGCTGCTCGGTCTTTGCGCGGGCCTGACGTCGATCCGCATGGGCATCGAGGGGCGCTACGACCTTGCGCTTGCGGCGATCGTATTTGCCGGCTGCCTCGACGGCATCGACGGGCGCATCGCCCGGCTTCTCAAGGCATCGTCACGCTTTGGCGCCGAACTCGATAGTCTTGCGGACTTCGTGAACTTCGGTGTCGCTCCAGCCTTCCTTATTTTCAACTGGGGGCTCGGCGATCTCAAAAGCGCGGGCTGGATCTGCGTGCTGATTTTCGCGCTGGCTTCGGCGCTTCGGCTCGCGCGGTTCAACGCCGCGATCGATGAAGAGAAGCCGAAGTGGCAGTCGAATTATTTTATCGGAATGCCGACGCCCGCCGCAGCCATCGCGGTTCTGCTGCCTGTTTATGTCTATCAACTCGGTTTCGAAGAGCTCAAGGCGCACTGGGCGCTGACGATTGTGCTCGTCTACACGCTTTTCATCGCATTCATGATGGTTTCGACGATCCCGACCTATTCGGGCAAGCTGCTTGGCGAGCGTGTCGGACGTGAATGGGTGCTGCCGATCTTCGTGATCGCGGTCGCAGTCGTCGCGATGCTGTTCACGTATCCCTATCAGACGCTGACTGCGATTACGCTTGCCTATCTTGCCTTCATTCCGGTGAGCTGGCGGAACTTCCACGACAAGTTCGAGGAGAGCGCCGGTCCGGAGAGTCCGCTGGCGACCACCGGCGTTTCTTCGGCCGGAACACCGGGCGGCACGCCGCAACCAGCAAACACGGTCGACGAGCCGCCGAAGACGACGGGACGCATTTTCACGTTGCGATCGACGGATCAGCCGAAGTAGGCGCGCTTATTTCGTCTCTTCCGGCGCGCGGTGATAAATGTCGTCCGTCCGCAGGATGTCGTCTTCGCCGAGGTACGGTCCGATCTGTACCTCGATGATTTCGACGGGCACCTTGCCTGGATTTTCGAGGCGGTGCCATTGCGTTGCGAAGATGTAAACGCTCTCGTTCTCGCGCACGAGCTGCTCGCGTTCGCCGATGACGACGCGGGCGGTTCCCTGCACGACCACCCAATGCTCGGAACGGTGATGGTGCATTTGCATGGATAGCATGCCGCCGGGCTTCACGTGCAGCAGCTTGACCTGGAAGCGCGGGCCGATATTCAGCGTCTCGAAATATCCCCACGGCCGGTAATTTCGGAGGTGCTGCTCCTGTTCCTTGCGGTTCGATTGCCGTAGGCGCTGCACAATCTTTGAGACGTCTTGTGTGCGGCTCTTATCGGCGACGAGCAGCGCATCGGGCGTGTCGACGATGACGAGATCCTTGACGCCGATGGTCGAGACGACGGCCTTTTCCGAGTGGATGTAGCAGTCGGATGTATCTTCGAGGATGGCGTCGCCCTTGATGAAATTGCCTTTGCCGTCCCTCGGAGCAATGTCCCAAAGAGATGACCAGGAGCCGACATCGTTCCAGCCGACGTTCAGCGGCAAGACCGCCGCGGCCGCAGTCTTTTCCATAACGGCATAGTCGACGGAAATGTTCGGCGCGGTCGCGAAGCCGCTCTTGTCGAGTCGCAAAAATCCAAGGTCTTCCTTTGCGCCCGCGAGCGCGGCTCTGGCCGCCTGCAATATCTCCGGCTGGAGTCGCTCGATCTCGTCGATGAAGGTTTTGGCATTCAGTACGAAAATGCCGCTGTTCCAGAAGCGATCGCCCGCCGCCAGATAGGCTTCGGCCGTCGCCCGGTCGGGTTTTTCAGCGAAGGATTCGACGGTAAAGGCGTGACCGACGAAGCCCGGAAGCTCGCTGCCCCGCTTGATGTAGCCATAGCCCGTGTGCGGTTCCGTCGGCTTGATGCCGAAGAGGACGAGCCTGCCGGTCGCAGCAACCTCGGCCGCGCGTTTAACGGCTTCGGTAAAAAGCGCTTCATCCTTCACGACATGATCGGACGGCATCACGGCGAGAATTGCGTCGGGGCTTGCTTCGAGCGCCACCAGGGCAGCGACCGCAATCGCGGGGGCGGTATTGCGTGCAACGGGTTCGAGAATAATCGCGAGGGGATCAAGACCGGCGCGCTCGACTTCCTCGCGGATCAGGAAGCGATGGTCATTGTTACAAAGAAGGATCGGCGCCTTGAAACCCGACGCTTGTTTCAATCGGGTCAGGGCAGCGGAGAGAAAGCTGCTGTTCTGGCTGCTGAAGAACCGTATGAACTGCTTCGGATACATCGATCGCGAGAGCGGCCAGAGGCGCGTCCCCGAGCCACCGGACAGTATCACTGGATAAATATCGTTCATCGACGGACCCGATCCTTGTTAACGATCAGTTTTTCAAGGCGCGGCGCTGGCCCGGTAAATCAAAACGGCCAGCGCGGGAAAACTTAAGCCCATAAGCCTACATGGTATTTCGGCTTTTCTCGGACACCCGCTGCCATTCACGCAGGCACCTTGCTTGATCGAACCGGATCGTGCGGTGCGATGCAAGGATTGATTGAACAAAAGGATAAAGATCAACTGTTCGTGCGGGTGAGCCTATCCCTGAGGGAACGCAGGGAGCTGGTCGTTCCAATAGCCCCCGACGGGTTGTGCGACGCCGCAGATGGCGTCTCAGGCTGCGCGGTTCTGTCGCCCATCATCGGCGCGGGATTTCCGCTTCGCATGCTTTGGCTCGGCGACGGTGCAAGCGGGGGCGGCGTGGCGTCCCGCCGCGAGAGCGGATATCCATTGCCAGATTGCGTCGGCGGGATGGTATTTGCGCGCGCGGTCGCCACTTCGCGTCGCGGTTCGCCCGGTTGAGAACCGGCAGCTTCGTGAGTGCCGCCGAAGCCCAAGGCATCCGCCATCATGGATAAGGTGTGGGAGTTGTCGCCCGACGCGGTGCCCGACAAGCGCCAGCGTTCGACGATCTGCTCGAGGAAGCCATCGTCACCAAGTGATTTCTGCCACCTTTCGGTGAAGCGTGCCGTCGAAGATCGGGGCAGCGCGTGTTGCGGCAACTCATCGAACTTGATGCGGACCGGAAGCGCCATGCCGTCGCCGAATGCGATCGCTTCCCGCTGACCGAGAGAAGGAAGGAATTCGAGGAGGCCGGCACCCGTATCGGCAACAGCCGAAGTGACGATCTCCTGGTCGCGATCGTTCGACATTCGGAGCGCAAAGACGGTATTGCACTGGGACAGGATCGTCGGGTCGATTTCGGCTGGCCGCTGCGTGACGATGCACAGCGAGGCGCCGTATTTGCGGCCTTCCTTTGCGATCTTCGCGATAGCGCGCTTGCAGGGCTCGAAGCCGAGTGCACTATTTGCCGGAACGTAGCGATGCGCTTCCTCGCAGACGAGCGTTACCGGGATTTGCCCTTCGCTCCAGAGTGCGAAATCGAACGTCAACCTGCACAGCACCGACACGACGACGTTGACGATCTCGGACGGAATTCCGGTGAGTTCCAGAATCGTGAGCGGCTTGTCGTTGACCGGGACGCGGAAGATGCGGCCCAGAACCTGGGTCATGCTGTCGTAGACGGTCAGCGAGCCGAACATGAAGGCATAGCGCCCATCCTTCGAGACCGCCTCGATGCGGTGCTTCAGGTTGCGATAGGGCGTCAGGTCCTTCTTGTTTTCGAGCTTGCCCATGCGCTCGTCGATGAGGGCGACAAGCTCAGAAATGCGGTAGGGGACCGGCGTGTCTACGGTATAGCGTCCGGTGTCGAGAGCGCGGCGCGACTTTGCATTGTCCCCCGCGCGGCTGGCCGCGTATCGGCTCTTTGCGACCGGAATCAAATCCTGAAGGACGTCGGTTTCGGTCTTGCGCTCTCCGTCTCCGCCGACGAGCACCTCGACGATTTCCTCGAACGTCAGAAGCCAGTACGGCAAATGCATGTTACGCGGCGAGATGACCTCGGCCCATTCGGTGAAAGCCGTCGCGTATTCGTTGTGCGGATCAAGCAGGACGATATGGGCGGCCGGAATTTTTTCCAGGATCGACCGCAGGATGAGTGCCGTGGTGCACGATTTACCCGTGCCCGTGGTGCCGAGAATTGCGAAGTGTTTGCCGAGCAGCTCGTCGATGCGCACCATCGCCGGGATTGAACTATCCTGGCGGATGCAGCCGATGCGAACCGCCTCACCGGCTTCGCCGCAGAACGCGCATTCGAGCTCGAATTTGGATGCAAGGCGGGCGCGATCGCCGAGAGCCGGATAGTTCGTCACGCCGCGATTGAATTTCGGCGGCTTGCCGTCCTGAGATTTCGTCAGCTCGCCGACAAGTCCGATTTCGGCGATCCAGACTTCGCCGTCGCCTTCGCGTTGCGAGGGCACCGGAACGCTCAACGCAGATACAATTGCCAAGACGAGCGCACTCGACGTGTCGATCGCGATCAGCGTGCCCATGTCGGGCCCGTCGTTCAGAGCGCGGGAGCGAGGGTCGTTTCCACCATCCAGAAGCACGATCGCCTTCGATCCGTTGACCGAGACGATGCGTCCGATCGATGCGTCGGGGGGGCGCCCCTTTTCTTTTTGGCTGATCATGGGCTGCTTTCTTGTTGCACTCTCAGGCAGCCGGATTTCTAGCGCCATACATCGTCGCGGCGGCGGACGCGGTTACCGTGTCTCGCCCTGGAAATGTGATGACGACTTCCGTGCCTTCATTTTGTTGAGAGGCGATATAAAGTGTTCCGCCGTGCAGCTCGACCAGGGCCTTTGCAATCGGAAGCCCGAGACCTGCACCTTCACGCCAACGGGACCTGCCGCCGTCAACCTGCCCGAACGGCGTCATGGCAACTTCGATTTCTTCCGGATTCATGCCGACGCCGCTATCGCGGATGACGACGATGACACCTTGGTCAGCGGTGCGGAGCGCCTTTATGGCGACCGTGCCGTCGGGCGGAGTGAATTTGATAGCGTTCGAGAAGATGTTGGAGAAGATCTGCTTCAACTTCGCGCCATCACCCCGGATAAACGGAAGATCGGAGGTGATCGCGGTGTGAAAGTCGATCTGGGCTGCTTCCGATTGGCGCCGGAAGGTCTCGATGGTTTCGGTAAGGATGCCTTCGATGTCAATCTCGCGAGTATCGATAGAATACTTGCCGCTTTGCAGCTTGGAAATGTCGAGGATGTCGTTGATGACGGAGAGCAAATGCCCCGCGGCGTCGTTGATCAACCTCGCGTATTCAACGATCTCCTTGTCGGGCAGACGCCGTTCCTCATGCTGTGTCAGCAACTTGGAAAAGCCGATCACCGTGTTGAGCGGTGTCTTGAGCTCGTGGCTCATGTTCGCGATGAATTCGGATTTTACCTTGCTCGCGAGTTCAGCCTCGATGCGCGCGGAATGCTCGGCGACGCGCGCCCGATGACGCAAAACCGCGTCGCTCAAAAGCGACGAGTATTCGGTCATCAGTGAACTCGTCTTCGGGTTTCCTGCGGAGCCGAATTGCATCGTGCAGCCTAACGCGGTGCTGGTAATAGACTTCAATTTATGGGCGAGTGCCTAACTCGAAGTTAAGGGGCCAAATTCTCGAGGGTTTGTACGCTCAAGATGGCGAGGAGTTTCCTCCGGCACACGCTTGGCCCGAAATTCAGGCGGTTAAAGAATGTTTTAAGAATAATAACTCGTAAATATTCGTCCGCAGGAGCGACACGCGGTCAGCGCATGACGAACTTGAACGGCTGCGTAAACGCGAGCGGCTTGATGCTGACTTCCGGAGGGATCGGAGGGAACGGTGCGGCCCGGTCGAGAGCGGCGGTTGCGGCGTCGTCGAGCACCTTCGATCCCGAGCTCTTTGCGATCTCCTTGGAGAGCAGCTTTCCGTCAACGCCGATCGTGAAGCGAATGATCACCGTCCCGGCAATCGAGGACCTGGGATTGACCTTGGCCCGCTGCACGTGATCGTTGATCTGGCCCAGATAGAGGCCAAGCATCTTGGCATCGCCGCCCGATTTCGCTTCGCCCGAGCTTTGCTGCGTGACGACGGCGATCTGCTCCGGCTGCGACTGTGCCTGAACGGCTTCCGGCGGAGGCGGTTCCTTGATCGGCGGAGGCTCGTCCGTCTTGACGACCTGTTGTTCGACGGTGCTCGCTTCGGAAGCGATGACATCGCGAAGCTCATCAGGCTTCACTTCTTCCGGGGGCGGCGGCGGAGCAGCCTGCACCGGTTCGATCTCTGCCGTCTCGATCGTCTCCATGGCGTCGCCGAGTTTTGAAATTCCTTCTTCGGCGATCCCCTGCTCGACGAGAACGATGTCGGTCCCCTTTCCTACGTCGAGGGCCATTGAATTCGTGTCCCGGAACGCCGGCAACATGGCATAGCCGATTGATCCGTGGATGAGCACGGAAAGGGCGATCGCAATCAACCGTAGCCAGGTCATTCCGTCGGCTCGCGATTCAGTTCGTTTCCGTTTTTGCGGAAGGTGAGGGCTGCGAGAGGAGCGAGACGCGGGAGAATCCCGACTCTCCGACCTTTCCAAGCAGCTCCATTACATCCCCATAAGCGATCTTTCGGTCAGCTCGGACATAGACGACACCGTCGCCCTCACGCGACTTGAGATCCATCAAGCGAGAGACGAGCGTTTGCGGCGTTACCTCTTCGTCGCGGATATAGAGCTTTCCGTCGGGCGACAGCGAAACGACCATCGGCTTCTTGATGGCGCCGAGCTTGGAGGCCGACGTCTTCGGCAGTTCCAGCGGTACGCCCTGCACCATCAGCGGCGCCGCGACCATGAAGATGATCAGCAGCACCAGCATGACATCGACGAACGGCGTGACGTTGATTTCAGCAAGCGGTTTGTAGCCGCTATCGTCGTCGCCGGACGAACCGTTTCCGACTGCCATTCCCATCAGTTCATACCCTCGACGCCGCCTCGCGACAGTGAGCGCGCGAGACCGACGATAGCAGGCGCGACGCGGTCGGCTGCGCGACCAAGCGCAACGGTGATCTGGTTATAGAAAATAACCGCCGGGATTGCGGCCGCGAGGCCGACGGCGGTTGCAAAAAGTGCTTCGGCAATACCGGGCGCGACGACCGCGAGGCTCGTATCCTTCGACTGCGCAATCGCCGTGAACGAGTTCATGATGCCCCAGACGGTGCCGAACAGGCCGATGAACGGAGCGGCCGATCCGAGTGTCGCCAAGAACGGCAGGCCCTGCTCGATGTCTTTCAATTGCCGCTTCGTGGCACTGCGCATCGCGACTTCGAGGCGGTCGCGAACCTCGCCCGTCGAACCGTCGCCGTGGGCGCCTTCGGTCCATTCGGTGCGGGCCGCATCGATGATGGCGTGGATCAGCCCCGAGGATTTCGCGGGCGGAAGGGTTCCGGTTTTGCCGCTTTTCTCAAGCTGCTTGATTTCGCGATTGACGAGCCAGACGCGGATCAGCTTCTCGAACGTCATTGCCCAGCACACCACCGACGCGGAGAGAAGACCGATGATGATGCACTTCACGACGATGTCGGCGTGATGGAAAAGTCCGAGTATCGATAGGTCCCGGCCGGCAATTTCTTCAGCCAATAGGTACAAGGCGGTCACCGCTTACTTTGAAAGTTGTACTTTTGTGAGTGTTGATGTGGTCAGATTCTGCAGGCAGTTCTCGACTGCTCCAGTTCCGCCCTTGCATTCGAGTACGTCGTTGACAAGCAACGACCCGATCTTGTCGCAAGATATCGCATCGATATCGAACAGCTTGACCGTCTTCTTTTTCGGATGAAGCGGACCGAGCTCGAGCGAAAAGCGTTTGCCGATGACGCCGTCCGTCTGAAACAGAACCAGATCGACCTTGTAGGATTGATATGACGTGTCCGTCGCATTGTTAACGACAAGGTAGGCGCGGCAGCCGTTGTTGACGGGATCGAGCTTGTTCAGTTCGATGTGTACGGATGCTGCTGCGGGCGCGTTCGATTGCGGCTCGGCTCCTGCCATCGGAGCTGCAATTACCGTTGAAGCCAGGAATGCGCATGGCAATAGGACACGCTTCAGAATTCTGATCACGGTCTGACTTTCTGTTCCGGAAATGGGCATCATTGTCGAAATGCGTGTAGCGATTTTAGGACGCTGTTGCCAGTATCAATTGCGTAAGAATGCGCTCTGTTATGTCGCGGCTCGCACTGTCACGACGATTTGATTTAGAAGGATTTTTAGAAGGCTTGGAAGGTGGGCGCGCGATGCCTTTCGGCGCTGCATTGCATCGAGAAAAATTCCCGACGCGGGAGCGGTTTTCCTGCACGTCAGTCGCTTCTGTTGCTGACCTACAACTTGGAATGGATGCAATTCACGTCGGGAGACTATCTCGATGCTGGAAGGGGAATGAGCCAGCGTAAACCCAATGGCCTCGCTGCGGGATGGGGCGCTTAACGTTGCTGGCTCAGGGATGCGTTATGGCGCGAGTTCGGTTCGTGTAACTGCGACGCATGGGGCCGGTGACGGGCCGCATCAAGCCGCATGCGTCCTGAAGGCCGGCATGGGTGCGACGTTGCGCATTTCTTCGAGGACCTCATAGAGGCTCATGATCGCCGTGTCCTCCCTGTCAGCGATGTCGGTCAATGCGGCTCCGACAAGCTTGGTCTGGTACGCGGCGATTATGCCAAGCGCCTGTTTGGCACGCCGTTTCGGCGTCTTTTGCCAAGCCGTCACGAACACAATGTCATCGGCCAATTCGGCAAGAACGTGCGCGTCGCTGACGGTCAGCAAGGGCGGAGCCGACATCACGATGGTGACGAAATCCCGCTTCAATGCCGCGATCGACTCCGCGAACGCCTTCGATCGCAGAATGTCGCGCACCGAAAGCGGGATCGGCGTCAGTCCGCAAGCGGGTAGAAAATGAAGTCCTGTGGCGCAATCGCGCAGGATGGCGCTTTCGACCGGTTTGCGATTGGCGATCTGGTCGAGGAGCCCGGACGAGCTTTGGCCGGCGAGCTGCCGCGTCAAACTTCCCATGCGCAGATCGGCGTCGATGAGCAGCGGTGAATGTCCTGCAGCCGCGTATTGATGCGCGATATTGGAGGCGAGGCATTCGGCGCCTTCTCCGGGAAGTGCCGAGACGACGAGCGTCATGCGGGATGGGGCACCGCCGCGGCGCTTTTCAAGCTCGCGGCAGGTTTCGCGGATCGCTTCGGCGTAATTGCCGGTTGGCTCTGCCAGAACGAACCGGCAGGCACGGGCGGGTGTGGTGTCTTGCACCGGGATCACGGGGAGCGAGGTCATGTGCGGGCATGCGAATGCGGTTTCGACGCGCGATGTGCGTGTCGAGGTCTTGAATTCCAGCCGCAGCGCGATGCCGATCGCTGCAAGAAGCCCGAGAGCAAACGTCATCGCGGCGGTGTGCACAGGCTTTGGCGCTGTCGCGTCTCGCGGTGGCACGGCCTTTGTGACCAGGCTCGGCCCCGGAACTTCGAGATTTTGTCCGTATTGTGCGAGGAGGGATCCGAACACGCGCTCGGATTCGGTGACTATGCCGTCGCCGTCGATATCGTCTTTCGATCGTTGCCCCATCATCGTCGCGGCTGTTTCGACCGATGATTTTCCAGCAGCCCAGTCCTGCAAATAAGCATCTGCAATGGCGTTGGCGATGCGAGCGGACTTTGCAGGGTCGCTCGAAGACATGCGGATATTGACCAGCAAGGTATTCCGCAGGCGTGAGACGGTGAGACGTCTCAATATCGCGGCTTCCGTCTCCATCTCAGGTGAGGCGCCCGACAATCGCGAAAGCCAAGTTGTCGGCCAGCCTGGTTTGAACTCCGGATCCTTGTCGAGATGGAGCGCATCGATGGCGCTACGGATCACCGGCTCGGATCGCAATGTGCCCAGTTCGGCTTCGATGCTCTGCTGATGGGATTCGAGATCGGTCGCATCCGCGGCATCCGCTATCGGCGCCGTCGTCTTCGATCTCTGGCGCGGATCGATCTGGACAGTGGCGGTGGCTTCGAAGCGTTTCGGCAGAGCCCAGACGACGATCGTGGCACATAGTGCGAGGACGACGGGAAACGCCGCGATGGCCTTCATCCGTTTGTAGAGGGCGACGCGGACCAGGGCGAAGCTCGACGCCCCGCCGCTCTTTCGCCGTTCAACCTGCCGATCCCGTTGGTCCATACGTCTGTAGCGCCGATCCTGCGCGGCTGCGCCAAGCTTCGAACAGGCGGCGGCTCCAGCCCGAGCGACGCGCCAAACGATTCGCGTCGTCATTGTCGCGGGCAAAAGTGAACAGGCCGTTTGTGATGATTAACGCCGTCTTAACGAAAATGCTCGGCGCGGCCGGTGGCGCGAGCTGCTCAGGGCGATAGCGTCGCGACGCCCGCGTGGAGGTCGTAGGCGCAATGTGCGCTGGATTCCCCGGTACCCGTCAGGACCAGATGCGGGTTGCGGAAGCGCTGCGGCCACAGCGGGTTCTGGGTATCCCATATCGCGACGTTCACGTCGGAATCGCCGAGCGTGACTTCGGCTTCCGACGAGGTGCTCCAAAGGTCCGAGATGGTTCGGGCGGAGGCGACAGGGACAGTCTTTGCCGTCTGCTTGCGGCAAACCTCGATGGCGCGTTCGCGGTAGGCGTCGACGAGGGCTTCATCCATGACCGAGCGATATACGCGGTCTTGCGTCCAAACCTTGAGGATGGCGAGCAGCACCAGAATAATGACAACGAAGCGCATGGCCGTGACCGTGATGCGAAAGCGGCGAGCCTGGGAGCCCCTTCGCTCCGATACATTGCGGCAAACGTGATAAAAAATGGTTGCGAGGTGGTTGTTTGCGGTGCACCGGGTTGGACTGACGGACTTGTCAGGCCCGCTCTGGTCAGGCACAAGCGGTGCATGCGACCAAAGTTCGAATGCCGGAGACTTTTCCCCCAATGTCCAAAAAGAAAATCCTGATTACCTGGCCCCTCCCAGAAGCGGCCATGGCCCGCGCCCGGGCCAGCTATGACGTCATCGCGCACGGCGACAATCCGCAGATTACCATCGACGAAATGCTGGAAACGGCGAAATCGGTCGATGCGCTGCTGCTTACGCTCAACGAGAAGTGCCGCAAGGACGTCATCGACAGGATGCCGGACAACATCAAGTGCATCTCGACGTATTCGATCGGTTTCGACCATATCGATCTCGACGCGTGCAAGGCGCGCGGCATCAAAGTCGGTAACGCACCGCACGGCGTCACTGTCGCGACGGCGGAAATTGCGATGCTGCTTCTGCTCGGTTCGGCGCGCCGCGCGTCCGAAGGCGAGAAGATGATCCGTACGCGGTCTTGGCCGGGCTGGCAGCCGCTGCAGCTCGTCGGGCAGCGTCTCGATGGCAAGAAGCTCGGCATCTACGGCTTCGGCAAGATCGGGCAAGCGCTGGCGCAACGCGCTCGCGGCTTCGACATGGAGATCCATTACTACGACATCTACCGTGCGAAGCCCGAGGTCGAAGCGAAGTACAACGCGACGTATCACGACAGCCTCGACAGTCTGCTCAAGGTTTCGCAATTCTTCTCGATCAACGCGCCCTCGACACCCGAGACGCGCTATTTCTTCAACAAGGCAACGATCGAGAAGCTTCCGCAGGGCGCGATCGTCGTGAACACGGCGCGCGGCGATCTCGTGAAAGACGACGACGTGATCGCGGCGTTGAAGTCTGGGCGGCTCGGTTATGCGGGTTTCGATGTTTTCGCCGGCGAGCCGAAGATCAACGAAGGCTATTACGACCTGCCGAACACATTCCTGTTCCCGCATCTTGGTTCAGCGGCAATCGAAGCGCGCAACCAGATGGGCTTTGAAGCGCTCGACAACATCGATGCGTTCTTCGCAGGCAAGGACATGCCGTTCAAGCTGGCTTGATCGGCCCGCTTCGGAACTTTTCGGATGGCCGGGCTCGTCCCGGCCATTTTGCTTTTTTGCTGAGTGCTGTCAGGCGGTGCGCTGATGTTCGTGCATCATCCAATCCGCGGCGCGAAGGAGGCCTGCGTCGTTGCCGCGAGCGCCCACGAGCTGCACGCCGACGGGAAGACCCTCGACCTCGAGCAGCGGCAATGAAATGCAGGGCATGCCGAGGTAGGTCCAAAGCGCATTGAACAACGGACTTCCTGTCCCACTTAGACCGACGGGCGCCGGGCCTGCGGCGGCGGGCGTCAGAATGGCGTCGTAATCCGCGATCACCGGCCTCAGGATTTCATAGAGGCTTTCCTGATCGGCACGGGCGGCTGCGTAGTCGGCGGCCGAGAACGTACGGCCTTCCGCGATCACTTCTTTCAGCTTCTCCGAAACGCGGTTCGGATTGGCGTCGGCGATCGGGCCGTAGTTGCGTCCGATGTCGTAGAACTGCACGATCTGCGGCAGGCGAAGAATGCCTTCGAACTCTTCGGGCAGTTTCGTTTTGACGATTTCGACACGGGCTCCGAAACTTCCCGCGAATGCCTCGAATGCGGCCCGCATCGCGGGTTCGGCCTGCGGCCAGCCGGGCGATTTGATGAACGCAAATCTCGGGGCGCGCGGCACGGGCTCAGCGAGAGCCCCGATGAGTGACGGTTTCGCCGCGGGCGTCATATCGAGATCGGTCGGATCGAACTCGCTGATGGCGTCGAACAGCAGCGCGATGTCCTCGACCGAGCGCGCGTATCCGCCGATCGTGTCGAGCGGCGCCGATTGCGGGAGCACGCCGGAGCGCGAGGTATATCCGAACGTCGGCTTGAAACCGACGACTCCACAATAGGATGCCGGGCGGATCGTCGAGCCGGCCGTCTGCGTTCCGAGCGCCAGCGGCACTTGATGATCTGCGACCGCGGCTGCAGAGCCCGACGACGAACCCCCGGGCGTTCGCTTGAGATCGTGCGGGTTACACGTCTTGCCGGGGCCGAAGAAAGCCAGCTCGGTGGTGACGGTCTTGCCCAGGATGATGGCACCCGCGCGTTTCAGCTGCGTAACGACCGAGGCGTCCGCATCGGGCTGGCGACCGGCAAAGACCTCGGAGCCGTACTCGGTCGGGAAGTCTTTGGTGTCGATGATGTCCTTGATGCCGACCGGAATGCCCGCAAGCGGCGGCACAGACTTGCCTGCGGCACGCGTGCGGTCGCTCGCACGGGCGGCATCCAGCGCGCGCTTAGGATCGATGTTTGTCCATGCACCGACCGCGGCGTCCTTCTCGGCTATGCGCGCGAGGTATGCCGAAACCAGTGCTTCGGAGGTCAATTGGCCCGATTCGAGCTGGCGTTTTGCCTCGCTGGCCGTAAATCCTCCGAGATTTGTATGGTTCATGCGCATCGCTTCCCCAGAAACCGGCAAACTTCAGCTTGTCGCTTGATGCGCCAGGCCTGGAAAAGTTGCAAGCTGACCGCCAGACGTCGCCTGTTGTGGGGGCCTGTCGCGAGGGAGGACGCGATTTTTCCTGCCTTATGGCCAACCGAGACAAAAAGCGCCGCGGAAGCGGCCAAGTGGGCTCTTCTGCCAATTGTATCCGGCCGACGGGCGTACTAGGACACCTGCAACGATTTCCCATTCTTGAGGACGAGAATGACCAGAGAGCCTCGCCGCCCCGGCAGACACTTCTTGCAAATTCCCGGGCCCACGCCCGTTCCGGAACGGGTTCTGGCGGCCATGTCGCGTCAGATGCTCGACCATCGCGGGCTGGAATTCCAGCAGCTTGGACGCCGCGTGCTCTCCGGCATCAAAGGCATTTTCAAGACGCAGGGTCACGTCATCATCTATCCTTCGTCCGGCACCGGCGCGTGGGAAGCGGCGCTCACCAACACGCTGTCGCCCGGCGACAAGGTCTTGATGTGCGAGACAGGGCAGTTCGCCATGCTCTGGGCGGCGATGGCTGCGCGGCTCGGACTCGAACCTCAAGTCCTTCCGACCGACTGGCGCATCGGCGCCGACGCAAATCTCATCGAAAAGGCGCTCAGAGCCGACAAGGCGCACAAGATCAAGGCCGTCTGTGTCGTGCACAACGAAACGTCGACGGGCTGCGTGAGCCGCCTCGATGAAGTGCGCAAGGCCATGGACGCCGTGCAGCATCCGGCATTGCTGATGACGGACAGCATCTCGGGTCTTGTGTGCGCCGACCTCCGCCACGACGAGTGGGGCATCGACGTGACCGTCTCCGGCTCGCAGAAGGGCATGATGCTGCCGCCGGGGCTGTCGTTCACCGCCATCAGCGCCAAGGCGCTCGAGGCGTCGAAGAAGGCCGAGCTTCGCTGCTCGTACTTCTCCTGGAGCGACATGCTGGCCAACAATTCAAACGGCTTCTTCCCGTACACGCCTGCAACTGGGCTGCTCTACGGCCTCGCCGAGTCGATCGATATGATCAACGAGGAGGGCCTCGAGAACGTGTTCGTGCGCCACGAGCGTCTTGCCGAGGCGACGCGCCGGGCCGTCGAGGCGTGGGGCTTCGAGATCCAGTGCCGGGATGCGAAGTATTATTCTCCTGCCGTGACCACGGTTCTCATGCCGGACGGGCACAACGCCGACGCGTATCGCAAGATCGTGCTCGACAATTTCAACATGTCGCTCGGCACGGGCCTCAACAGGCTTTCCGGCAAAGCGTTCCGCATCGGCCATCTCGGTGACACCAACGAGCTGACCATTCTCGGTGCGTTGTCGGGCGTCGAGATGGGCTTCGAGCTTGCTGGCGTCCCTCACAAGAAGGGCGGCGTTGCGGCTGCGATGAGCTACATCGCGGAGACGGCCGAGCAGGCCAACGCCGTCGCGGCCTGACATCCTGGCTACGCTCGCGCTGGGGTTTTCGTTATGCCCCAGCGAGGCTCGCGAGCTTTCCGGCCTTTTCGGCGATAAGATAATAGAACGTGACGCGACTCTTGCGCGTCTCGTTCTTCATCGTTGCGCAGATGTCGCCGATCAGCTTGTCGAGCTTCGCGTCGTCGTCCGTGAGCCCGAGCTTTTTCTTCAGCCAGCTATCGCGCACGGTTGCGAGCTCTTCCTTGCTCGAGCATGAGACGAGCGACGCGTCGGCGCTTTTGAGCGCGATGCCGAGGTGCTTGACGATGGCAGCGACTGCCTTCTCGTCGACATTCGGCTGGTAGCGTTTGATATCGTCGGCGTAGTTGACGCTCATGTCGATCTTCCTTCTGACTGCGCCCAGCCGCCTAGTGCGCAACATTAGGTCTCGAGGATCGAAAAAGCGAGCCGAAGCTAACGCTCGCGCTCAGGCTCTTATGGTGCCGAGGCGATCAGATAGTTAATCGAATGGAAGAAATTCTCGGGGCCGACATAACCCGCGATGCGGCCGACCTCGTGGTTTGATTTCACGATAACGAATGTCGGGACGATGTCGACTGTCGACGTCAAATCGAGATGGGCCGTATCGACATCATTCACGTCGACGAAGCGCACCGGAGCTTCCTTGCCTTGCGCAGAGGTTTCGTAAGCCGGCAGCACGTCGCGGCGGAAGAGCTTGCAATAGATGCAGCCGTCGGCTTCGACGACAACGAGTTCGAATGGGACGTTGGCAGGTGGTGCGCTGACCGTATCGAGACCTGCACGAGATGCGACGAGCGGCAAGCTCATGATGAGCGCGAAAAAGAGACCGACGACAATTCTGCGCATGGCGTTTGTCCGAGCTGGAATGCGAACCGCGATGCCTCACATTTAAATCGAAATTGATTGTTCCGGGCCAAGAATTGAAGGCCTAGTTAATTGATGTCTCAGAATGATACAGCTGCATTTTGCCGAGCCACTAACGGACGGAACACCCGCAATTTTCTTAAATATTCCGCCTAGACGTCATGGTTTCTTACAGCTGAGCGCCACGGTCTTATAGGACCCAAACCCAACTGCGCCGCCGCCGAACTTCTGGGCGATTGCATCGCCGAGCTTTTTCGATTGGGCATCGATCTTTTTGGCATCGGGATCGATCAGCGATGCGCTGCAGCCCGGCGGTGCAGCCGCGAGCTTCACCGCGTCTGTTTTTTCCGGCTCGAAGTCGATGAAGTACGACGGATCGAAAACCGCAAACGTCAGGCCCTGTGCGTCGGCAAATACCGGCTTTGCAAGAGACAGGTGAAAGTGGAGCTTCAACACTTTGTTTGTGTATTCGAGCCTGGCGTTCGTCGGCGGCGAGAACGCAAGCTCCTCGGTTCCGCGCTTGGCGACGGTGAAATAGTTGAAGTCCTTGAGGCCATCCATGTTGACCTTCAACAACGGCGCAAGTTCGGTCTGATCGTATTGTCCGTCATTGTTGGTATCGAGGCCTTCGAGCGCCATGACTGCGTAAGCGTCATCGAACGACCAGATATGATCGACGCCAGTGACCATGCCCTTGTCGTAGTCGACGGTCATTTCGTACGTGATCCACATATGGGGATGTGCGAACGCCGGCGAGCCGGTCACCAACAGGGCGGCGACGGCGAGCAGCGCACCAAATCGTTTTGCGTTCGAAATCACGCGTCGACCTCGTATCTTTTTGCCGTTCGCGGACGCCGGAAGCGTCTACGCGTCTGCCGGTACCGTCGCATCGCGAACGTGGCGACAATGCGACACGGCTTCGGTCCCCCCCGAAGGATTTTAGGGCGTCCAGTTCGGATCTTGCGGCCGATCGAAAAAGATTGTTATATTATACGATCTTTATTGCGATCAACGGGTCTTCGATGGCAACGTTCAATCCGGCACACTTCCGTGCCGGCGTGGTTTTGTTTGCGGTACTCTTTTCTGGCTCCGTGGTGGCGGCCGAACCGCCGAAGGTCGTCGTTACGATCAAACCCATTCACGCCTTGGTCAGTCAGGTGATGGCGGGGGTCGGAACTCCCACATTGCTCGTCGCCGGTGCGGCATCGCCTCACACCTTCACGCTGAGGCCATCGACGGCCCGGGCGATCAACGAGGCGGACGTTTTTATTCGGACGTCCGAGTCCCTTGAGCCATTCACACACAAGATCGCGCAGGCCCTGCCGTCACGCGTTTCGGTGCTGACGCTCGCGGACGCGCCGGGAGTCACGCTTCTCGATCAGCGCCACGGCGGGACGTTCGAACCGCACGTGCATGCGCATCCGGCCGAGGAGGAGCACGCCGGCGGCGATGATCATGACGCGCACGCAGATCACGATGACGATGAGGGCAGGGATGGCCATATCTGGCTCGATCCGCAGAATGCCAAAGCGATCGTTGCGGCGGTAACGAAGACGCTTGCAGCCCGGTATCCCGAGCATGCCGATAAGTTCGCATCGAACGCTACGGCACTCGACCAGCGTCTCGATGCGTTGAACCGGGAGATCGAGGCGGAGCTCAGTGGAGCGCACAGCAAGCCGTTCATCGTCTTCCACGATGCGACGCAGTACTTCGAGAACCGCTACGGATTGCACGCCGTCGGCTCGATTACCGTCAGCCCGGATATCCCGCCGAGCGCAAAGCGCCTGACGGAAGTGCGCCAGAAGATCGTTTCGCTCGGTGCGGTTTGCGTGTTCAGCGAACCAGACTTTCAGCCGAAGCTCGTTGCCGCGGTCACGGAAGCGACGGCAGCCCGGTCCGGCACGATCGATGCGGAAGGATTGATGTTGACGCCGGGGCCAAACCTTTACTTCGACCTGATGCGAGGCCTCGCACGCAATCTCGCGCAATGCCTCAACGCACAGAGCTGATTGCGACTTCGCTTTGCTCTAAGCGGGTGTCTCGGCCTCGCGGCCGTCGAAGACGTAACCGGCGCCGCGCACCGTGCGGATCGGATCGCTCTCGTTGCCGCGGATCAGCGATTTCCTGAGACGTCCGATGTGCACGTCGACGGTGCGTTCATCGACTTCTGACGACTGGCCCCAGACGCGATCGAGCAGCTGGTTGCGCGACAGCACGCGGCGCGGACTTTCCATGAAGACTTCGAGCATCCGGTATTCCGTCGGGCCGAGGCGCACTTCGCGGGCTCCGCGCATGACCTTATGCGCTCCGCGGTCCATGACGATTTCACCGGAGACGAGGATATCGCTCATGCGTTCCGGGGCGGAGCGCCGGAGAAGCGCTTTGACGCGCGCCATCAGCTCCTGGACCGAGAACGGTTTTGTAACGTAGTCGTCGGCTCCGGTCGTCAGACCGCGTATGCGATCGGCTTCCTCGCCGCGCGCCGTCAACAGGATGATCGGCAGGTTTTGTGTCTCGGTCCGGTTCCGCAAGCGGCGGCAAAGCTCGATCCCTGAGATCTTCGGGATCATCCAATCGAGAATTGCAAGATCGTACGTCTGCTCCGCCAAGAGCAGCTCGGCCTCTTCGCCGTCGGCGGCGTGCACGACGTCGTAGCCTTCCGACTGCAAATTGTATTTCAGAAGCTCGACGAGAGGCGCTTCATCTTCGACGACGATGATTTTGGCGGCCATGGGTTTCGCTTCGGTTCCCTCGTTTACTGTCGTGGCGTTATCAGGGTCGACGACGTGCGGTCGCCCTTCGGACGGTCGTCCGCGATGGGCACGCCATGGACCAGATAATGAATGTTCTCGGCGATGTTCGTCGTATGGTCGCCGATGCGCTCGATGTTCTTGGCGCCGAAAAGGAAGTGCGTGCACAAGCCGATGTTGCGCGGATCTTCCATCATGTAGGTCAGAAGCTCGCGGAACAGGGAATTGTACATGGCGTCGACCTGCTCGTCGCTCAGCCAGACCTTCATCGCTTTTTCAGCGTCGAGGTTCGACAGGGCGTCGAGGACGTCCTTGAGCTGGGCCTGCACCATCTCGGTCATGTGGCGCATGCCGGTCATCAACGGTTTTGGATAGGCTTCGCTCGCGACGGCGAGGGCGCGCTTCGCGATGTTCTTGGCGAGATCGCCGATACGTTCGAGGTCGCCCGCGATCTTCAAGACCGTCATGATGTGGCGAAGATCGTTGGCGAGCGGCTGACGGCGGGCGATCATCAGGATCACCTGATCCTGCACCTCACGCTCGAGCTGATCGAGCATCGCGTCGCTTGAAACAGCGGTCTCGGCAAGCTTCGGGTCGCGCCGTTCGAGCGCGTCCATGGCCTGGACCAAAAGCTTTTCCGCATATCCGCCCATCTGGGCGATGCGGCGGTCGAGCAGCTTCAGCTCTTCTTCATATGACTTGACGGTATGTTCGTTCATTTAGGTCGGTCCTGATATGCGTTGGCCTCTCGCAGCGTCACTAGCCGAAGCGGCCGGTGATGTAGTCCTGAGTCCGGCTGTTCGTTGGATTGGTGAAAAGCTTCTTCGTCTCGCCGAACTCGACGAGCTCGCCCAGGTACATGAATGCGGTACGCTGCGAGACGCGCGCGGCCTGCTGCATGTTGTGCGTGACGATGGCGATCGTGAAGTCGTTCTTCAGTTCGTCGATCAGCTCCTCGATGCGCGCTGTCGAGATCGGGTCGAGCGCCGAGCACGGTTCGTCGAAGAGGATGACCTCGGGCCGGATTGCAACGGTTCGCGCAATGCAGAGACGCTGTTGCTGACCGCCCGACAGGCTCAAGCCGCTGCTGTGCAGCTTGTCCTTGACCTCTTTCCAGAGAGCCGCTTTTTCCAGTGCGGTTTCGACGCGAGCGTCGACTTCCGATTTCGGCAGGCGCTCATAAAGGCGAACGCCGAACGCGATGTTTTCATAGATCGACATCGGGAAGGGGGTTGGCTTCTGAAACACCATGCCGATGCGCGAGCGCAGGAGGTTCAGATCCTGGCGCGGATTGAGAATGTTCTCTCCGTCAAACAGGACCTCGCCCTCGGCGCGCTGGTTCGGATAGAGATCGTACATCCTGTTCAGGACGCGCAGCAGGGTGGACTTTCCGCAGCCGGAAGGACCGATGAACGCTGTCACCTGACGCTCATAAAGCGGTAATGAAATCGCCTTCAAAGCCAGCGTGGACCCGTAAAAGAATTTCAGGTCACGGACGGAAATCTTTTCCGTAAGCGTGGAGTCCACGTCCTTGGACATCACATTCATTGTGGGGACCTCGAAGAACCTAGCCAACGTGCGAGAATACTGAGTGTCAAAACCGCGGCGGTGATCAGCAGCGCGCCCGTCCAGGCAAGACGCTGCCAATCCTCGTAGGGGCTCAGAGCGTATTGGAAGATGACGACCGGCAAGCTTGCGATCGGAGCGTTGAGATTGGTGCTCCAGAACTGGTTGTTCAGAGATGTGAACAACAGCGGGGCCGTCTCGCCGCTGATGCGGGCGATCGCGAGCAGCACGCCCGTGATCATGCCGGCGCGCGCCGCCTTATAGGCAACCTTGCGGATGACGAGCGATTGCGGGAGCCCAAGAGCGGACGACGCTTCGCGCAAGGTATTGGGTACGAGCAGAAGCATGTTCTCGGTCGTTCGCACAACCGTTGGGATGACGAGCGCGGCAAGTGCCGCCGATCCAGCGAGTGCCGAGAAGTGGCCCATCGGGCGCACCATCAGCTCGTAGACGAAGAGGCCGGTCACGATCGACGGGCCGCTCAGCAGAATATCATTGATGAAGCGGATGAAGGAGCTGACTTTGTTATAGCGGCCATATTCCGCCATGTACGTGCCGGCGAGAATGCCGATCGGAGTGCCGATCAGCACGCCGATAACCGTCATGATCAGACTGCCGGCGATGGCGTTCAAAAGTCCGCCGTCGTTGCCGGGCGGCGGTGTCATCTCGGTGAAGACATTGATCCCGAGACCCGCGAGGCCTTTGTACAGCAAGGTCGTGAGGATGATGCCGAGAATTGCCAAGCCCAAGCCGGCGGCGGCCCAGCACAGCCCTATCGTGATCTTGCTTCTGATGCGCCGGCGCTGATATCGGCCGCGGTCGAGTGCCATGTTACGCTCCCGCTTTCTTCTCGATGCGCATCAGCATGAGCCGTGCAAGCGCGAGAACGACGAACGTGATGAAGAACAGGATGAGTCCGAGCGCGATCAGCGACGACGTATAGAGGTCGCCGACGGCTTCCGTAAATTCGTTGGCGATCGTTGCCGAGATCGTCGTGCCCGGCGCGAGGATCGATGCCGAAATACGGTGCGCGTTGCCGATCACGAATGTCACGGCCATCGTTTCGCCGAGCGCCCGGCCGAGGCCGAGCATGACGCCGCCGATGATGCCGACGCGGGTGTAGGGAATGACGACGTTCTTGACGACTTCCCGCGTCGTCCAGCCCATGCCGTAGGCCGCTTCCTTCAGAACCGTCGGAACGGTTTCGAACACGTCGCGGCAGACCGCGGTGATGAACGGAAGGACCATCATCGCCAGAATGAGCGCGGACGTCAGGATGCCGATGCCATAGGGCGGTCCAGCGAAGAGGTTGTCCAGGATGGGAATGTGCTCGAATGCGGCGATGAGCTCGGGCTGGACATAGTGCTGCAGAAACGGTGCGAAAAAGAACAGGCCCCAGATGCCGTAGATGATGCTGGGGACGCCTGCGAGAAGCTCGATCGCGATGCCGATCGGGCGACGTAGCGGCATCGGGCAAAGCTCGGTCAGGAAGACGGCGATACCGATGCTGATCGGCACGGCGATGAGCATCGCGATCGCGGATGTCACGATCGTTCCGTAAATGGGCGCCAGTGCGCCGAATTGCTCGGTGACGGGATTCCAGACTTCAGTCGTGAGGAAGCCCACGCCGAAGGTGCTGAAGGCGAGATATCCGCCCGCGATCAGAGAGCCGAAAATCGCGGTAAGCAGCGCCAGGACGAAATAGGCAGAAGACTGCGTCAGGTAGCGGAAGAACACGTCGGACTTTTGTAAAGTCCGCAGGACGGTCCGCCGTTTGTCCGGAGAGGCGGACTGTCGAATTTCAATATCGGTCAGGAAACTCAAATTTTTTGCTCCTGATGCGGAACCAACCGTGCAATCTGGAAGGCATGAAGGAGGCGCCCTGGTAGAGGCGCCTCCGGTTTTCTCGGGATAGACTTAGTTCGATGCAAAGATCGGCTTGTTGTCTTCGCCGACGATCTCGGTCCAGCTCTTCTTGATCTGGGCGACGACGTTGTCAGGGAGCGGAACATAGTCGAGCGCTTCCGCCATCTTGCCGCCGTTGGCGTAAGCCCATTCAAAGAACTTCAGCGCTTCTTTCGCTGCAGCCGTGTCGGCTGCCTTCTTGTGCATGAGGATGAAGGTCGGGTTCGTGATCGGCCACGACGCAGCGCCCGGCTCGTCCGTCAGGACGACGCCCATGCCCGGAGCCGAATTCCAGTCGGCGCTGGCAGCGGCGGCCTGGAATGCCGAGCTGACGGGTTCGACAGCCTTGCCGTCTTTGTTGATGAGCTTCGTGTTGGCGAGTTTGTTCTGCTTGGCGTAGGCGTATTCAACGTAACCGATCGAACCCTTCGTCTGCATCACGTTGTTGGCGACGCCTTCGTTGCCTTTGGCGCCGAGGCCGACCGGGAACTGAACGGAGGTGTTCGAGCCAATCTTGGCCTTGAAGTCAGGGCTGACTTTGGAGAGGTAGTTGGTCCAGACGAACGTCGTGCCCGAACCGTCCGAGCGCGAGACAACTGCGATGGCGCTGGAGGGGAGGCTCACGCCGGGATTGAGCTTCTTGATAGCCGGATCGTCCCACGTCTTGATTTCGCCGAGGTAGATCTTGGCGAGCGTCGGGCCGTCGAAAACGAGATCGTTGGCTTTGACGCCGTCGAGGTTGACGACGGGAACGATGCCGCCCATGACCGTCGGGAATTGAACGAGGCCGGCCTTTTCAAGCTTTTCGCCGGAGAGGGGCATGTCGGATGCGCCGAACGTCACGGTCTTGGCTTCGATCTGCTTGATACCGCCGCCAGAGCCGATGGACTGATAGTTCAAGCCGATGTTGGTCTCTTTTTTATAGGCGTCAGCCCATTTCGCATAGATCGGGTAAGGGAACGTCGCGCCTGCACCCGAGATATCCGCTTTTACCGGGGCAGTGGCAGCGGCCGTTGCCGCAAGCGCCGCGAAAAGCGCAACAAAAGACTGTTTCACTCTTAATCTCCTCTCAACGGGGGCTCGAAGCCTCGTCCCCCCATTCGCCGAACCCCAAGCCCGGCGCGCACTCTGTAGTCCACTTAGTTCACGGCTAGATGAAACGTTAACGCCTTGTTTACTAACGCTTCTTCGCCAGTGACGATGCTGAACGCGGTACGACTTGACCGACTTTCGCCGTAATTTTGCTCAGCCGACGCCCTTCTTATGGAGCGCTCATCGCGGGATGGGTGAGGTGAAGGCCCGAGGCCGACTTCAGCAATGGCACTGTCACACTGGTGTCATCCAGCGTTGAGACACTCTAAACTTTTCCTACTATGGATTTGTGACAGTCTAACATGTTGATATTTATTTATATTTAGGCAGAACGACCTTGAAAGTCGTTCCTTGCCCAACAACCGATTCAACCGACAGCTCTCCCTGGTGCCGAGTGAGGATGTGCTTGGTGATCGCGAGGCCAAGTCCGGTGCCTCCGATGCGGCGGCTGTGCTCGGTGCTGACGCGGTAAAATCTTTCCGTCAGGCGGGGCAAATGTTCGGGCGGAATGCCGGGACCATCGTCGGTGACGGTGACCGTCACGCGCTTTCTGCCCGCATCGCGATCGGTTTCAGTCATGTGGACTTTTACCGAGCCACCTTCGCGACCGTATTTGACCGCGTTCTCGATCAAGTTGTGAAAGACCTGAAAAAGCTCGTCGCGCTCACCCTTCGCCAGAAGCGACGATGCCTCCGGTTCGACCGTCATCGTCATGCCCCGCTCGTCTGCCGCCGGCGTAAGAGAGCGTACGACTTCGTTGAGCAATTCATTCAGCCTGACTTGGCCGGTTGGTGTCAGGTTGGCTTTTTCCTCGACGCGGCTGAGCAGGAGCAAATCATCGATGAGCCGTGTCATGCGCTCGGCCTGCTCCGCCATGATGGAGAGAAAGCGGTCGTGCGCCGCTTCGTCATGACGGGCCGGGCCTTGCAGCGTTTCGATGAAGCCGCGGACCGATGCCAAGGGCGTGCGCAGTTCGTGGCTGGCGTTGGCGACGAAATCGGTGCGCATCTCAAGCAGGCGATGCTGCTGCGATTCGTCATGGATCGTGATCAGGGCGGCGATCGACGGTTGACCTGCGTTGCCGCCGAGCGGTGCGACCGTGGCGATAAACCGTTGCCCAAGGCCGCCGCGCGATAACAGCTTTGCCGTGTGTTTATCGCCGGTTTCAAAGGCTTCGGTGACTGCGGCGATGAGTTCGGGGTCGCGGCTGACGTATTCGAGCGGCCGCCCCTCCGTCAGCCTTTCGAAAATGGAGAGTGCCGCCGCGTTGAATTTCAATACGACGGAAGCGCGGTCGAGAACGATCGCGGGATCGGGTATTGCGGCCGTCAGGTCCGTCCAGGAAAGGGGCTTGTCAGCCACTGCATTTGCAATCGCTTCGGCAATTTTTTGGGGTGTTCTCCAGAACCGCCATGCCAGCATTGCAGCGGCGCCTGCGATGAAGCCGCAAAGCAAAAGAAGGCCAGAGCGAAACGGCTCATCGGCGTAAAGCCAAGTCGGAACAAACGCCAGCAACGCGGCTGCGCTCAACATCGAAAGGTCCAGGTTTCGTTGGTAGGTATTTCACGCGATAGCGGATTTCTAATGAGCGACATCGCCTCCCCGGCGGGGTTTTAGCTCCGTCGCGCGGCGCGCGCTGCAGGTTTTTTCGCACGAGCCTTGGCGCCGCGGCTGCTGCCGCCATCCGACTCACTATCTGCATCCGTAATCCCGATGGACGACTTCTGCGTCGCGAGTTCCGCGAGCGTGTGCTGATCCAGCACGGAGATGAATGCGCTCAGAGCGTCATCGAACATGGCGTTGATGGACGCGGGATCGTTGTCGCCCGACTTTCGGCCGCGTCCGCCCTCGACCTGCACGCGCGTGACCTCGATGGCCCTCACGACGTCGCCGATCTTGATCGATGATGCAGGCTTCGCCAGCCTTACGCCGCCGTTCGGACCTCTGACCGCCGACAGGAAACCGGCGTGCGACAGGATGTGAACGATCTTGAAGACGTTCTGCTTGGTGACGCCCAGCCGTTCGGACACGTCCGCGACCTTTACCAGCTCGTCTTTGGCCTGGGTGCAATCGATCAAGATACGGATTGCGTGGCCGGTTTGCTTCGTCAAGCGCATAATGGTTTACCCGGTGGCCGCGCGGCCGCAGCTCTAAAGTCCGATAGACTCGTTTCTTTCAAATTCCCGACTACGTGGCAAGTGCCGCGCGGCCGAGCGCCGCTGGGTACGATCTCAACAGGCACCCGGAGTTCACTTGACAGCGTTCCCGGGCGGCAATGTATACTATAGCGGTAAATAATGTTCGGCGATTTGCGACATAGCGCAACAAGAATCGCCAAACCCAGGAACATGGAGAATACGCGATGTCGAAAATGGCGATTGCGGCGGCTTGCGCAACGGCGCTGGCGCTTGCAGGAGCGACAGCGATACGCCCGGCCTTCGCTGATGCGCCCCCTGTCAAGGACATCATGAAGAACTACGGCGACGTTGCCGAGGCGATCTACTCCGACTCGCTTGCCAAAGCGAAAGACCTCGACAAGGCAATCGACGCCTTCCTGGCGGCTCCGAATGCGACGACGCAAAAAGCGGCGCAGGATGCCTGGAAGGCGGCGCGCGTTCCGTACATGCAAACCGAAGGTTTCCGGTTCGGCAACAAGATCGTCGACGACTGGGAAGGCAACATCAACTCGTGGCCTCTCGATGAAGGTCTGATCGACTACGTCGACAAGGCGAGCTACGGCGATACAAAAGAAGAGAACCCGCTCTATACGGCCAATATCATCGCCAACAAGAAGATCCGCCTTGGGCCGAAGATCCTCGATGCGAGCAAGATCGACAAGAAAGTCATCTCTCAGCTCAATAGCGCGCTCGATGTCGAAACAAACGTCGGCACCGGATACCACGCGATCGAGTTCCTGCTGTGGGGCCAGAATTTGCACGGGACCAATCCCGGTGCAGGCGAACGGCCGGCCAGCGACTACGATCTCAAGAATTGCACGCACGACAATTGCGATCGTCGTCGCGACTACCTGAAGGCGGCAAGCTCGCTCCTCGTCGATGATCTCGAAGAGATGGTCGGCGACTGGAAGGCCGACGGCGCCGCCCGTCAGGCTCTCGCCAAGCAGGACGAAAACGCGCAGCTTTCGACGATCCTGACCGGCATCGGCTCGCTCTCTTATGGTGAGCTCGCTGGCGAACGCATGAAGCTCGGCGTTCTACTGCATGATCCGGAAGAAGCGCACGACTGCTTCTCCAACAACACGCAGAACAGCCACTACTACGACGAAATCGGCATGATCGAGATCTGGAACGGCAAGTACGATGGGCCGTCCGCCATCTCCGGCGCCAGCATCGCTGCGCTTGCCCACGCCAAGGCTCCAGATGCGGCAAAGCGCGTCGACGAAGCGATGGAGAACACCAAGGCGAAGCTCAATGCCATCAAGGTCAAGGCCGATTCAGGCGAGATGGGCTACAATCAGATGTTGGCTGCCGGAAACGATGCCGGTAACAAACTCATCCTCGATGGTGTCGATGCGCTCGTGGCCCAGGCCCGTGCAGTCGAGGCCGTCGTCGCGGCGCTCAACCTGAAGGTCAAGATCGAAGGTTCGGACAGCCTCGATAATCCGGATAAGGTTGCGACAAAAAAGTGATCGGCGGATGGCTCGTAAATCAGCACCGTTTTGATTGGCAACGGGTGATGGAAGAGCCCCGCATATGGTGACACGTCGAGAACTTTTGACTGGCGTCGCGGCATTCTCAGGGAGTGCTGCGGCGTCGTTTGCATTTGCAGGGGGCAAGGCGGTTGCGAGGGAGCCCGTTATTGCGCAGCCGATTGCCCACGATACGAAACAGCTCTTTCTCGATCTTGCGGAGCGGCCGGCCGCGCTGCCGTGTTTCGAGGGCAAGACGTTGCCGCTGTGGACGTTCCAGGAAGGATCGCTCTTTCCGATCGTGCGCATGAAGCTCGGCGAACGGCTCGATACGCGCTTCAAAAACGATCTGCCGCGTCCTGGGGAATACGCGTCAATTCATTGGCACGGTCTCAGGATCCCGAATGACCAGGACGGCGTGCCGTTCATGACGCAGAAGCCGGTCGATCCCGGCGGGGTCGGCGCCTATTCCTTCGTGCCGCCGGACACAGGCAGCTTCTTCTTTCACACGCATTGCAATTCGTCCGAGCACATCGGGCGCGGGCTGGTCGGCGCCCTTATCATCGAGGGTGATGAGATCGAGCCACCGGACGCCGAATACGTCCTGCTGATGAAGGACTGGCGCGTTTCCGATGACGGAACGTTTTTGCCGTTTTCGACGGATGCGGGCGCGGCCAAGGCCGGCACACCGGGAAACATCCGATCGGTCAACGGCGAGCGACCGGCCGTATTCAAGGTGCCGTCTTCGGCCAACGTGCGCATTCGTTTTTATAACGTCGATCCGACGCGCATCTCCGAAATCGGTTTCGAGGATGCGGAAGCTGCGATCATCGCCGTCGACGGAAATGGTCTCGATCCGCTTCCGCTCGTGTCGTGGCGGATGGGACCTGCGATGCGTCTCGATATTCTGCTGCGTACGGCGGCGCCGGGCGGCACGGTACGCCTCATGGACTTTTTCGCGAAAGAGCCAGTTGTGCTTGCCGAGTTCGTGTCGGATGGGCCGCCGAAGCGAGACGGCAAGTTCGAGCCGACGCCTTTGAAGGTGATGCCGTTCCCTAAAGTCGACGTGAACAATGCGCAGCAGATTCCCTTCATTTTTTCGGCGACGGCGACGGGGGAAGCTCTCGCCGAGCTCGGAAACTCAGGCATCGAGATCGGGTCGCTCTGTCTTGCAAAACGCACCTTCTGGGCCATCAATAAACAGGCGTGGCCCGGAATGGATCACAAGGATCTCGGGCCGCCTCTTGCGGTCCTGAAATCCGGCCAGAGCTATATCTTCGATCTGCAGAACACGACGCCGCATTCGCATCCGATCCATATTCATGGCCACACGTTCGAGGTTATGAGTTCGAGCATGCGCCACGTGCCGCCGCATCGGGCCGATACGGTATTGTTGCGCCCGAATGAGCGAGTCCAGGCGGGCATCGTCGGGGGACAACCCGGAAAGTGGATGTTCCATTGCCACATCATCGATCATCAGGAAGCCGGCATGATGGGCTACATCGAGGTTATATGACCTCCGCGGTCCGGCTTTGGCTAACGGTTGCGCTGCCTATCTTCGCAATCTTTATCCCCCACGTGGCCGATGCAGATCCGCTCGATGCCGCAATGGGAAAAGCACTCTTCGATCGCACGTGGGTTCCCGCGCCGGCATCGACCGACGCGTCGGATGGGCTAGGGCCGCTGTTCGTGTCGCGTTCCTGCACGGGTTGCCACGGGCGCGGCGAAGGCTCTCATGTCGTTACGCGTGAGGACGGATCGAAGGATATCGCGGGCGCCGTCGTGCGCTTCGGGCGCGCCGATGGTTCGACCGATCCCTTTTATGGGCTCGAACTGCAAACCAATGCTGTTCCTGGCCTCATGCCGGAAGGCACTGCGCGGTATTTGCCGAAGCTCAATTATCACCTTAATGACCGGCCTCTGGCAGACGGCGTAAAGGCCGGAGCGCGGCTGGCGCCGTCGCTTTTCGGCCGCGCCGCGTTCGATAATGTTTCCGATGCGGAAATCCTGAAGCGCGTCGACCCTGATGACCGTGACGGCGATGGGATCAAGGGGCGTGCCAACCGGACTGCCGAGGGTATCGGCCGTTATGGCTGGAAGGCGGCGCAGGTGACGCTTGAAGAGCAAGTCGCGCACGCGTTTGCGTTCGACATGGGCCTTTCAAGTCCGAAGCAGCCGCGGCCCTACGGTGACTGTACAATTCTGGAGACCGCGTGTCTGGCCGCGCCAAACGGCGAAAGTCCTCTATTCAATGGCCGCGAGCTTTCCGAAGACATTCTGAGGGTCGTCGCGGTTTATCTCGGGACGCTGCGTGCGCGGCACGAAACGGACGATCCAGCGGCGCCAGCCCTTTTTGCAGCGACCGGCTGTTCTACATGCCATGTGCCGTCGCTCGCGACGCGGGATGGCGGCGCCATTCCTGCATTTACCGATCTGCTGCTACACGATATGGGATCGGCGCTCGATGACGGCGTTGGCGAGCCGGGCGTCAAATCCTCGGAATGGCGAACCGCGCCGTTGATCGACGGGCATGTTCGCGAGAAGGAGCGTCGTTTCCTCCACGACGGTTCGGCGGCAACCGTATCTGAAGCCGTTGCAAAGCACGGCGGGGAAGGGGTACGCAGCCGCGATCTTTTCGAAGCGCTGAAGCCCGAAGATAAACAACGGCTGGTCGACTACGTGAGCGGGTTATGAATTTGATGCGGAAATTATGGGTGCTGTTTTCCCTTTTTGTAATGGCGGCGCTGACGACGGCGGTTTCCGCCGCTGAGCCTCCGAGTCACCTCGCGATGGTGCAGACGGCGATCGACAAGCACATCATCCCGCACATCGATGCTTTGAAGACCGCTGCAGAGGCGTTGCCGCCAGCCGTCGAGAACGTCTGCAAATCGGGCTCACCCGAAGCCCAACAGGAGTTGGACAAGAAGTTCGCCGACGCCGTCGTTGCGTATGCGGAAATCGATTTTCTCCGCTTCGGTCCGATGCTCGAAAAGGGCCGGCGCGAGCAGATTTCGTTCTGGCCTGATCCGCGCGGCTTTGTCGGGCGACAGTTGCGCATGATCCTCGTGAACAAGGATGAAAAGATCGCCGAGCCGGGCATGCTCGCGAAGCAGAGCGCGGCAGTGCAGGGTCTGCCAGCGCTCGAAGCACTGATGCACGATAAGGATGTTCCGCTGGGTCCGACCGAGCCCGCGCATTTCCGATGCGTTATGGCCAAGGCGATTGCTCAGAACATTGTGCGTCTGACGACCGAGGTCGCAGACGGTTGGGAGAAACCGGGTGGCTGGAAAGACAAGATGCTCAATCCGGGGCCGGAGAACGACACCTATAAATCGGCAAGTGAATCTGCGGTGGAGATCGTCAAAGCCCTTCTCGTTGGAATGTCGCTCACCGCCGATCTGCAACTGAAGCCGCAGGTCGATCCGAAAATCAGACTGACGCCGCCCTACCAAAAATCGGGGCTTCAGAAGCAGTTCTACAGCGCAAGCATTACGTCGCTGCACGAACTCTACAATACGCTCCAGCTTGAAGATTACCTGAAGCCCGACATGGCGTGGATGAAGGGCTGGGCACAGGGGACGTGGCGGACGATCGAGTCAATTGATGGCGCTGGCGGGCATGCGCCGCACGCGCAAAGGAAAGACACACCGACCACGCGCGAGGTCTTCGACCGGATGAACGGCCTGCGCAATATCGTGGCCAATCGTTTGTCGACAGCAGCCGGATTGACGGTAGGGTTCAATGAGCTTGATGGTGATTGATCGCAGGTCCTTACTGCTCGGCACGCTGGCGTTCATCGGAACGTCGTCGGCAGGCAAGGCTTTCGCGTCCACTGCGGACAGCGACATCGCCTATGTCGCCACCGCACGCCGGGGCATGAGCGATTTTTGCGTTCTGCTTCTCAGAGCTGACGGGTCGATCGTTCGCGAGGTTCCGCTGACGGCGCGAGGGCATGACATCGCCTATCATCGTCCGTCGAGGCGGGTTGCTGTTTTCGCGCGGCGGCCGGGAGCGTTTGGCGTAGCGTTCGATCTCGACAAGGCCACGCCGCCTCATATCTTCACGCCGGGCGAGGGCCGCCATTACTATGGCCACGGGGGGTTCTCACAGGACGGACGGCTTCTTTATGCGTCGGAAGCGGACGTTGAGGGCGAGCGCGGCCTTATCGGCATTTACGACGTGGGGGGCGGTTACAAGAAGATCGGCGAGCATCAGAGCTACGGTGTCGGCCCGCACGAAATCATGCTGCTTGCGGACGGCAAGACGATCGCGGTCGGAAACGGCGGCCTTGATACGGTTCCCGACGCGGGTCGTGAAAATTTGAACGTCGATACGATGGAGCCGTCGCTTGCTTTCGTTGATGCGGAAAGCGGCAAGCTCGTCGCCAAGCACGCGATGTCGGGTGATCTTAAATCGCTTTCGATCCGGCACGTGACGCAGGACAAGACGGGGCTCGTCTGGTTCGGCGGTCAATGGGAGGGAAGCCCCAGCGAGACGCCGCAGATCGTCGGCAGCGCTGGGCTCGATCGTAAGCTGAAGCTCGTCGATGCGCCGGGCGGTGGAAAGGACTTGCGCGGTTATATCGGCGCGATGGCGGTCAGCAATGACGGTCGCTTCATCGCGGCGAGTGCGCCGAAAGCGGGACATGTGCTCTACGTCGATTCCGAGACGGGGAACGTCGTCGGCAAAAGCGATCTCAAGGACGTTTGCGGTCTCTCGTCCGAGGGCGAACATGACTTCGCGGCGTCATCGGGTTTTGGCGTTATCCGCTACGAGACGGCGGAAGCGCGCGTGATTGCCGAGCACGAGCTGCAGGACATCGCCTTCGACAACCATCTGCGGCGCATTACTTGACGTTTTCCCGGGAATGATCGCGGTGGGGTTCACGCGGGCGGCTTGCGGAACCCCATGGCTAGCGCCAATGGGGCAGCCGGACGCGAGCGGGCACGGGTGGCGGGGTAGGGGCGGCCCAGGAACGTCTTCTCTAGCGGCTCAAAGGGTTAGCCGGATTCCGCCCGCGGGGCGGCCTCTGACGGCTGCCACTCTGTCGCGATTGCGCTTCCCGGGCTCGGAGGCTAGAAGCGCGAAATGGCGAAACCCTCGGTCAAAGTAAACGCGAAAGCCAGCGCGAAAGTGCGACGCTTGGCACATGGGTCAGGCGCGGCG
This sequence comes from Hyphomicrobium sp., assembly GCA_035547255.1. Classification (GTDB taxonomy): domain Bacteria; phylum Pseudomonadota; class Alphaproteobacteria; order Rhizobiales; family Hyphomicrobiaceae; genus Hyphomicrobium_B. The sequence goes on along the minus strand of DASZVX010000039.1, from coordinate 39,028 downwards.
GCAGCGCCTGCGCCGAAGGTCGGCTTCGTGTCGCTCGGCTGTCCGAAGGCGCTCGTCGACAGCGAGCGCATCATCACGAAGCTCAGGTCGGAAGGCTACATGATCGCGTCCGATTATTCGGGCGCCGACGTCGTCGTGGTCAACACGTGCGGCTTTCTCGATTCGGCGAAGCAGGAGAGCCTCGACGCGATCGGCGAAGCCATGAATGCCAACGGCCGCGTGATCGTCACGGGATGTTTTGGGGTCGAGGAGACCCGAATCCGTGATGCGCATCCGGGTGTGCTCGCCGTCACCGGGCCGCATCAATACGAACAGGTCGTCGAAGCGGTCCACGATGTGGTGCCGCCCCTGCATGATCCATTCGTCGATCTCGTGCCGCCCGAGGGACTGCGGCTGACGCCGCGCCATTACGCCTATCTGAAGATTTCGGAAGGCTGCAACAATCGCTGCTCGTTCTGCATCATTCCATCGTTGCGCGGCGATCTTGCGAGCCGTCCGTCAAACCATGTGATGAGCGAGGCCGAGCGTCTCGTGAATGCGGGCGTCAAGGAGCTCCTCGTCATCAGCCAGGATACGAGCGCCTACGGCCTCGATCTCAAATATGCGGAAAGTCCGTGGAAGGGCGCGCCGCTGAAGGCGCGTTTCCTGGATCTTTCGCGCGCTCTCGGCGAACTCGGCGTCTGGGTCCGGATGCATTATGTCTATCCTTATCCGCACGTCGATGACGTCATTCCGCTGATGGCCGAGGGGAAAATCCTACCCTATCTCGACATTCCGTTTCAGCACGCGTCGCCTGCGGTTTTGAAAGCGATGCGGCGCCCCGCGGCGCAGGAAAAGACGGCGGAGCGCATCCGCCGCTGGCGCGAGGTCTGTCCCGATCTCGCCATCCGCTCGACGTTCATCGTCGGGTTTCCGGGGGAGACGGAAGAAGATTTTGCTTTCCTTCTCGATTGGCTGAAGGAAGCCGGGATCAGCCGCGCCGGATGCTTCAAGTACGAAGCCGTCGAAGGGGCGAAAGCTAACGCAATCGACGGCGCTGTACCGGAAGAGGTCAAAGAGGAACGCTGGCACCGCTTCATGGCCGTGCAGAAGGACGTCAGCAGCGCGCAGCTCGAGAAAAAAGTCGGACAGGTCATCGACGTGCTCGTCGACGAGGTTGACAAGGACGGCGCGATTGCCCGCTCCAAGTGGGATGCGCCCGAGATCGACGGCAACGTGTTCCTCAATGGCGAGCGGTACGTCAAGGCCGGCGATCTCCTGCGCGTGAAAATCGTCGAGGCCGGCGACTACGATCTCTGGGCTAAACGCGTCACGGCCGCTTAAGCGGTTCCGAGCCTAAAGCTGGACGGCGCCCGACTCCTGGGGTTTCGCCTTGTAATCAGGCTCGACGTGGATGACGACTTCCGAGCCCTCAATGGCGGTTTCGATGGCGTGCTCGAGGCGATCGCAAATCGCGTGCGCGCTTTCGACCTTCATCGAACCTGGAACGATCAAGTGAAATTCGATGAAGAGTGCGCGTCCCGCCTGCCGGGTTCGGATATCGTGGGCTTCGAGCGCGCCGCTCCCGTTCGCCTCGATAATCTTACGGATACGCTGCTCGATTTCGGGGCTCGCCGCCTCGTCCAACAGGTGAGACATCGACTGAACGGCGATCTTGTAGCCCATCCATAGAATATTCAGGGCTACGGCTGCCGCGATCAGCGGATCGAGGACGTGCCAGCCCGTCAAGACGGCGAACGCCAGGCCGACGACAACCCCGACGGAGGTGATGACGTCGGTGTAAAGATGTTGCCCATCGGCCACGAGAGCAGGCGAGCGCCACGACGTGCCGCGATTGATCAGCAGCCAAGCCCACGCGCCGTTGAGGATCGAAGCGACGATATTGAGGCCGATGCCGAGAGCGGAATGCTCGATCTTTACGCCTTCGATGAGAGCGCCGCGCGCCTTGATGAGGATGAGCACGGCCGCCACGGCGATCATCGCACCTTCGAACATTGCGGCCAGAAATTCCGCTTTGTGATGGCCGAAGGGGTGATCGGCGTCGGCCGGTTTGGCGCTCAGGCGGATTGCGGCGAACGCGATCACCGCCGTCATCACGTTGACGACGCTTTCGAGCGCGTCGGAGAAAAGCGCGACGGATCCCGACACCGAATAGGCCAGGTATTTGATGGCGATGATGACAAGCGCCACGGCGATGTTTGCTGCTGCAAGCCGGTTGATTCTCGAAGCTTCGAAATTTGAGTCTGCCGGCATGCCGATCTTGTCTTTCCGTCTCATTGCCCGGCCAAGTGCCATATTTGTTCGACCTTGCGATCGAACACGGGGATGTGCGTCTCAAGGACTGCTTATCCACATACCTCAGAAGCCGGCGCCTCGCCCATAACGGCCGAATCTGTTGCTGACAATAGCGGGATCAAAGATAGCCGGTCCGCCCGAGCCGGCGTGCAGAGGGTTGGGGGATGCCATGGCCAACTTTACGACGCACATTGCGGTTGGAACCGTCGTCTCGGGCGCGCTGGCGACGCTGACGCTTGCCGCCGATGTTGTGGCGCCGGAAAATCTCGTGGCGGTAACGATGGCGGGCGTGCTCGGCTCCGTGCTGCCCGATATTGATCTTAAAGACTCTCGGCCAAGCCGCGCCATGTTCGCGGGCCTCGCAATCTTCTTTTCGTTTGCGGTGCTGTTCAACGCAGCCACGAAATTCTCCATCGCCGAGCTCTGGATCTTGTGGCTTGGAACGTTGCTGCTGGTGCGCTACGGGCTTCATACGGTGTTCCATCGCATCTCCGTCCACCGCGGTATCTGGCATTCGATTTTGGCCGCCGTTTTTTGTGCAGTCGCAACGGCCGTGGTCTTTCAGCATCTGCTGAACAAGCCGGCGGGTGTCGCCTGGCTCGGCGGCGCCTTCATGTTCGTCGGATATCTGACGCACCTGACGCTCGACGAGATCTATTCGGTCGACGTCATGGATACGCGGCTGAAATCGTCATTCGGAACGGCATTGAAATTCTTCGATCGCCGCCATTTCTATGCGTCGCTCGGGATGGCAGCCGCGACACTCGGCGCCATCGTCGTCTCTCCGCCGATCGACACGTTTGTCGAGGGGCTTTCATCGCGGAGCCTGTGGAGCGGTCTCGAGCAGCGGCTTTTGCCGCCGGATAAATGGTTCGGTCTTGTCGAGACGCCACGTATGGCGCGCCACAATAACGACGACAAGGCAACCGGCGTCGTGACGGGGTCTGTCAGTCAAGGCGCGGTGACGGGAAATGAGAGTGACGCGGGAACGCTGACATCGGAGCCGGTCTCAATGCCGGAAGCCATTCCGACACCGGCGGACAACCCGGCTGTTAGCGCTCCCAGCGAGACCGCAAGCCCCTGACAAAGTTGGACGTCAGCTCTTTTGCGTAGGCCTGTGCCGTTGCCGGAGTTAGATGGACGCCTTTTTCGCTGGCTGCGACAGCGGCGATGCCGTGGACACTCGCAAACAGAGCCCGCGCAGTCGTATCGAGCCCTTCGAGTGACTCCGGCGGGGCGAGCGGAGCGAGGCCTTTGCGAAAGATCTCCGCGAGATTGATCAGATGCTCGTGGAAAGGCGGGGGCACAGTGCTGGGGCTTGGCACACTGTGGGCAAAGAGAAGGTTCCACATGCGTCTGTTGGCAAGCGCGAAGTCGATGTAGGCGTGCGTGAGCGCGTCAACATTCTCCTCGCCGTTCGATCCAAGCGGCACATGCTTCAAGTGATCAACGGTTCGGGCCAACAGTTGAATCTGGAGCGTCAAAAGTACGTCGTCCAGATTTTCGAAGATATTGTACAGCGTTCCGGGCGAGTACCCGATCATACGCGCGATCTCTCGAGCCGAGAGACCAGAAATGCCGTTGCGCTCAACTATGGTCCGTGAGGCATCCAGAATAAGCTGGCGAAGCTCTTCCGGTGAATGAACGGATCTCCGTCCCACTGTGAAGCCTCGCCTATGTTCGGTTTATTTCTAGTCGAAAGTTTATATTACACGGATTGTAAGGCAATATTTGGCACCAAAATTGCGTTCAAACCTGTCTAAAAATATTCTAGCGAGGAAAGTATGTTTAGCTGAACAGCGGATAGTCCGCTAGTTTCGCGGTATGCATTGGAATTACAGTGCTGTCATTCTTCCCCATCACGGGGAAATCTGGGAACGTTATTCTACATTTGAGCTGAACATTCAATTCTTTTATGTCGCGGGATCTTCCTGCTTAAGCTCCGGGGCAAGTGTTCATGGTGTCTTGGCCGTAGAAGACCGATCCCCAGCGGGGTGCAAATGTCATTGTGTCGGACCACGTCATGGTCGTGGTTAGACCGGGAATGATGTTCGCAAGAAGCGGCTCGTAAGTATATCGGGCTTCGACGACGATCGCAGCATCGCCCTTTGAAATCATGTTCTGAGCCGGCATGGATTTAGCTTCGCCGCACTGCTTAACCGGCATGCCGTGATAGGACCATGCCCATTCGACGGTGGTTTTGGTTGCATCGGTGCTGTTTGCGCGGAGCTGAGATATTGCCATCTGCAAAGGTGCCGAGCTGAATGGGTCCATTGCGCGTTCCGCGGCAACCAACATGCCACTGAGCTCTTCATCAGCTTCAGTGGGAGTAGATCCGATTTGCTTTTCACGCGCCACGAGGTCGCCGACCATTGCTGTCGCCCGCTGAAAGCGTTTATGGGCCATCAGGGCGCGCGTGACCTCGAATGTTCCGAATGTCATCAACATCAGCAGGGGCGCCAGCAAGGCAAACTCAACGGCGGCGACCCCAGATGAATTGAGGAGGAATGCGCGCATCGAGGCCTTAGCCCGGTACATCGAAAACCGTTTTAAGTGGCGCTCGTTTTGCCGAACTGGCGATCGCATCAGGCTCAGCTTTCCGGATAAGGTTCACTGCGGAACGCGGTTGTCGATCGCAGCATCATCGAGCCATCGGGCATATTGCCGAGTTTGAAGAGCGGTAGCTTGGACGTGAATTTCCATTGATAGCAGGTTGTGACGACGACGACGTCGCTGGCGTCGCCGGAATAGATCGCGATCAGATTGGTGCCAACAACCGACCCGCTGTTGCTTTCGTCAGTTTTATTGCCGCAAGGCGCGCTTCCGGTCACGCTCGCCCAGTCTGTATAGTGGTCGACACGGATATGAATTTGACTGCAATCAACCCATGCTCCTGCACCGTCGCAGATGCCTTGCTTGAACTGATCGACTGTCATCTTGTCTTTGATAGCGGCGCCTGTCCGGATCAGCCTGCTTGTCTGATCCATCCCATTTTCGATGGAGTTCGAAATGAAGAAATAGAAAGCGCAGCCGACCAACGCCATGATGAACATGAAGAACGGAAGGGCCACCACGGCAAATTCTACCGCCGTCGCGCCGGCGGTGTCTGTCGTCCATCGCTGCAGCAAGCGGTTGCGGGGCTTACTATGGAAAGCCGCTGTTGCGTCGCCGGTGATGTGCATGGATCGTTTGCGACCGTTTGTGAGGAAAACGGTCAATCAATAAAGTGGCGCGGATTAAAGCGGCATTTATTGAAAGATCATTTGTATTTGATGGTTGAGCAAATATGAAAGTAGGAGCGGAGATAGATTGCCGGCTCCGCTCTCTTTCCGAGGTTCCTACTGCTGGCTGTTGGAGCTGTTGGCCGAATCAGATGTGCCTTCCGAGAATTTTATTTTATCGGAGTTCGCGGATTTTATATCGCTGAAGAAGTCCTTGTCGTCGCCGATCGTAAGGGTCGGCTCACAGTTCGGCGTACATGCATAAGTAAACCGCATGCTGCCCTTGTGCAGATTGACGACTCTACGGTCGTCGCGCTCGACCATCACGCGCTGATCCTGGATGACATTATGAGCGGCATCGAGCGCAATCACGTTGGTAATGCCGAATGTCTTGCCGGTCACAACTAGCAAATTGCCGTCCTGAAGAGTCACATCGGCGATGGATGGATTACCGACAATGATTTCGGTGGCGGCGCGCGGAAGGCGCAGCAATTGCGACTGGTCATAGCGCACGATCAGGTCGGCTGCGAACGCGCCAGTCGCTGGAAGAACCATCAGCGCAATCGCCAAGCTCGCACGAGCTGCCCAAGAGCTGCACGGTGATACGAGTTTTGCTGTTTCACGGCGCATGGGCGCGATCCTTCCGAAGCTAGCGCGCAAATAAACTCTTCAAATGGTGAAGGAACTGCAAACGGTCGGTTCGAACCGCAGCAGCGATTGATGAGTGCCGGCGCACCAAAGCGTCATTAGGAGGAGGAAGCGGTTAACCGGCCTGCCGATGAAATCTTGCTGATCAAAGATCGGCGCTGCCGAAGTGTCAGATCAATGAAAGTTATTTCGTCTTTGAGTCAAAGCGCCACGGCTTCCAAGTGCTCTTCTTGCTGACGCAACCTTCCCGGTAATACTTGATGAAACCTAGTATTAACCTGAGTATTCTTTGGCTATTGGCATATTATAGCGATGTTATTCAGTATATATATCATACTTTTATAGAATAATACTATATATTACTTTGTCAGTCGCATCGGATAATAGTCCGTTAGTTTGTGTTTATCGTGCGATGTTCTCGTTTTACCTGCCTTTAATTTTTCCGATCTACAGTCGCCTTTAGTTCAGCGGTGAGGACATTCTCTCCCGAGGAACGGGATCGGTAAGAGTATTAGAGTAGATTGGAACAAACCAATGAACACGATTTCGCGTTTTATGAACGATGAATCGGGCGCAACGGCCATCGAATATGGCCTGATCGCTGCGATCGTCGGCGTCGGCATTATTGTAGGCCTGCAGAACCTTAAAACCGGCCTCAACAGCACATTCAACGGCATTCAGAGCCAGCTCAACACAGCGAATGGCGCCGGCGGTGGCGCTGGTGGTGGCACCACTCCGTGATGAGCCGCGGGAAGCTTAAGCTTCATTAGAGTGCATCGAACGCGCTCGGGGACGACCTCTTCGGGCGCGTTTTTGTAATCGAGGACACCCGCCGTGCTGATCTCCAAACTGCATAAGTTCGCGCACGAAGAGACCGGGGCTGTCTCAATCGAATATGCGCTTATCGCCGGCATCGTCAGCGTGGCGATCGTAGCCGGCTTGTTTGGTATAAAGACATCGCTGCTCAGTAAATTCAGTTCGGTTGCGGCGGGCATCGAGGACGCCAGACATTGAATAAGCGCGACGGCCGTTGTTAGCCCAACCTTTACCCTGTTGCCTTAGACCTGCTCATCGTTGTGTTCCGCGCGGGTGAAACGATGTCGTTGTTGGCCTCCGTTCTTTTAATGATTTTTCCAGTCGCGATGGCATTTGCCGCAGCAAACGACCTTTTCACGATGAAGATTCCGAATCGTATCTCGCTGGTATTGGCCGGCGGCTTCGTCGCTATCGCGCTCGTAACGCGGATGCCGATCGAAACATTTGGGATTCACATCGCTTGTGCCTTCGGCGTGTTAGTGCTGACGTTTGCGCTTTTTTCGATGAACTTGCTCGGAGGCGGCGATGCCAAGCTGATGGCAGCAGGAGCATTGTGGATGGGCGGGGCGCACGTGGTCGAGTTCCTAGCCTTCGTCACGATTTATGGCGGCGTGCTTTGTCTCCTGGTCCTGAGCTATCGCCGGATGCTTCCAGCCGATTTTTTACCGCTGCCCGGGTGGGCCCAACGCTTACACACCTCAGGCGGGCCTGTGCCCTACGGCATCGCGATTGCGGCGGCGGGGCTCATGATTTTTCCATCGACCGACTTGTTCCGAACGCTGATGGTTTAATGCCGGTGCTTTTGAGCTGATGGCATCTCCATGTGTTGCAAATTGGTGCTGCAACTGTTTCGGGCGTACACCGTTCCGAAACGAAAGTTAACCTCACATTGACGTTTGTCCGCCAGTATCCAGCGCAGGATTGCGAACCCGAAGCTGAAGGACCTACGGCGCAATGAAGCGGGCACAACTCGTCGGTTTCTCCGTGGCGCTGGCCGCGGCGGGGCTCGCTTATTACGTCGCAAGCTCGTTCATGAGGCCGCCTGCGCCGGTTACGGTCGAAAAGCAGGTCGACAGCACCGATGTTTTGGTCGCGAGCTCCGACATTGCCGTCGGCCAGATCGTCCATGAAGGCAATTTCCGTTGGGTTCATTGGCCGAAGAAAGCGATCACGCCGAGCTACATCACGAAGGCAAATAGCGGCCTTCAGAAGATGCACGAGCTTGCCGGCTCAGTCGCGCGCTCCGCACTTCTCGCGGGCGAGCCAATTACGACGCAGAAGCTCATCAAGGCAGGCCAGGGTGGGGTGCTTGCTGCGATCTTGCCTCAGGGCATGCGCGCCATCTCCACCAAGATCAAGGCCGAGACGGCGGCCGGCAGCCTCATCCTGCCGAACGACCACGTCGACGTGATTCTGATCCGCCGTTTACGGGGCCGCAGCGGCCAGGAAGAGAATGTTTCCGATACGCTATTCCGGAATGTGCGGGTCATGGCTATCGGCCAGCAGATCGAAACCAAGGAGGGCAAGAAGTCGGCAGACCTCTCTGCGTCTACCGCGACGCTGGAGCTGACGCCAAAGCAGGCGGAGATGATGGCGCTCGCGAATTCTATAGGTGAGATCACTCTCTCTTTGCGCAGCGTTGCAGATTTGAGTTCCGATCCGGAACGTGCAGGTGGCCTCGATTTGAATAAGCCGCAAAACAATTCGGTACGTGTCGTTCGTTACGGTGCGAAGTCGCGTGTGTATGGCGTGAACTGAGTCAGTCCGGTCAGTGGTCGTCATAAAGGCGGGAATCTCATGCGATGTAAATTTGGATTGCCATGGCGCGCGGCCGCACGCGTGTTCATGGTGTTTGCTCCCGTTTTACTGACGGCCGTTGCGCCGGCGTCAGCGCAGCAGCGCAACCTGCCGCAGCGCGATCTCTCGGGACTTTCGGAGACGCATTCCCTTATCCGCATGGAGGACAACGGAGGCGCGCCCGTCCGGCGGAGCGTTAAGATCGGCCTTGGAAAATCGGTGCTGGTGGAGTTCCCGCGCGAAGTTCGTGACGTGATGGTGTCGAATCCGGCCGTCATCGATGCCGTCGTTCTGAGTTCGAAGCGAGTGTTTCTGCTTGCGAAGGGAAGTGGAGAAGCCAACGCTTTCTTTTTCGATACAGCGGGCGCGCAATTCGCGACCATGGAGCTCTACGTTGAACGCGATACCGGCAGTCTTCAGGAGCTGCTCAGTCGTGTCATCACTGGCTCATCGATCAAAGTCGAGATGATGAACCAAACCGTCATTCTGACAGGAAGCGTCAAGAGTCCTATCGATTCGACGCGCGCCAGCAAGATCGCAGCCCAATTCATCTCTCAGCAGCTTATGACGTCATCTTCCCAAGTCAAGGAAGGGGTGGCACTCGATCAGACTCAGACGAACCAAGCAAAGGATCCGGTCATCAATCTGCTTACGGTGGAAGCAGAGGAGCAGGTCATGCTCAAGGTGACCGTTGCTGAGGTCAAGCGCACGCTGTTGAAGCAACTGGGTGTCAACCTTGGCGGCATGCTGCAGTCGGGAAGTTTTTCGACGACGCTGCTGACGGCCAATTCTTTTCCGATCTCGACCTCGCAAGGGCTTGGGCCGCTGCCGACATTCGGTGCGGCCGCCGGTGCGGCGTGCGCAGTCGGGATGAGCCCAATCTGCGCATACAATGCCGGCCCTTCCGGCTCATTCGGCAACAGCGGTTTGGTCTCGGGTTGGGGAAATAGCAGGAATAACATCCAGTCGGCGATCCGCGCGCTCGAGCGCGATGGACTGATCAAGACACTGGCGGAACCAAACCTCACCGCGATATCGGGCGAGCCGGCGGAGTTTCTGGCAGGTGGCGAAGTTCCTTATGTCACGGGTGTCGACACGCAGACCGGCGTCAGCGCGGTTAACTTCAAGAAGTTTGGCGTGCAGTTGAGCTTCACGCCGGTCGTTCTTACCGAAGGCCGGATCAGCCTCAAGATCGATACCAGCGTCAGCGACATCTCAGGATACGTCGCCAACAATCCGATTTTCGATACGCGGCAAGCGAAGACGGTCGTCGAGCTTCCTTCGGGTGGTTCACTTGCACTTGCGGGACTGATCTCGACGAAGACGCAACAGAACATCGACGGGCTTCCGGGCGCCAAAGACATTCCGATTCTCGGCACGCTTTTCCGCAGCCGTGATTTTCAGAACGATGAATCGGAGCTCGTGGTCATCGTCACGCCGTATCTCGTACAGCCCGTCGCGCGTCAGCAGCTCTCGACCCCCGCGGACGGATTGTATCCCGCGACGGATCTCAAAGCGGACTTTCTCGGTCACCTCAACCGGATCTACGGAAAAAGCGAAGCTCAGCCGTCCGGTGGTCTGAAGGGCGACTACGGCTTTATCGTCGAATAGTCAGGTTCCGGAGACACATCATGCCGATGCAAATGACGATACTCCGTGGACCCGGAAAGAGGTGGTCCAGCCTGATCAGAATTCTAGTCATGGCCTGTCTTCCGATTGCGATGGCCGGCTGTGAGCATGATGGCGTGGGCACCCGGGTCGCGGGATGGCAGTTGATCGACCCCGAGCAGCGTCATCCCATCCTTGTTTCGCAGCAACCGGCGGTTCTCAATCTGCACGTTGCGTCGGGTTCCGAAGGGCTTACTCCGTCGCAGCGAGGGCGTGTCATGGATTTCATCGACCGCAATCGGGCGGGCGATGCAGGAAACAGCCGCTTCGTTATCTCAGCGCCTGCGGGCTCGGCGAACGAGGGTGCAGCGATGGATGCCGCCAGCGACGTGCGACGGCTCATGCTTGCCGGCGGATATTCCGAATCTTCGATTTCGACCGAAGCCTACCACGCGACGGGTCGCGAGGCGCCGTTGCGCATCTCCTACATGCGGTACGTCGCAGATGCGCCTGACTGTGGACATGACTGGTCAGAGAATCTGGCGCGCACTTATCAGAACACGCCTTACCCGGATTTTGGTTGCTCCTCGCAGCACAATCTTGCTGTCATGGTCGCAAATCCCGGAGATCTCCTCGGGCCGCGCACGATGACACCGCGCGATGGCAACCGTCGTGACAACATGTACGGCAAGTATGTGAACGGCGATACGCTCGGCGCAAAAGACGAAGCGGCCACGATCGCCAAGCCCGGTAATGATTGATTTTTGGAGACAACATGTCCCAGCATAGTCAAGTCGAGCCTGAATTTGGCGACGAGTTTTCCAATGACGGAGAACAGCAAGGCTTTTATCCCGGCGATCGCGCTCGTCCCGTTCCGCGGATCTCGATCCAGGCCTTTTGTGACGATGTGGGTGTTGCCAACACCATTCAGCATGCCGCTGAAGACCGGCGCCTCTCCAAGGCGCATACCAGCGTCCATATGGGCGGTATCGCCGCTGCAATCTCACATTACGTAGACAGCCCGACCCCCAATCTCATCATTCTCGACTGTGCCTTAAGCAGCAGTCAGCTGCTTGCAGAGCTCGACCGTCTGGCGGAGAGCTGCGACCCCGGTACGAAGGTTGTCGTCATTGGGCGGCACAACGATGTGGCGCTCTATCGCGAACTTCTAAAACGAGGCGTCGGCGAATACCTCGTTACGCCGATCGATCCACTGGCCGTGATGGAGAGCATCTCGAACCTTTACAACAATCCGGATACCGATCCGGTCGGTCATGTATTCGCGTTTGTCGGCGCCAAGGGTGGTGTCGGCTCTTCGACGATCTGCCACAACGTTGGCTGGACGATGTCGGAAATTCTGGGAACCGACGTCGCAATTGCCGACCTGGATCTCGCTTTCGGCACGACAGGCCTCGACTTCAACCAGGACCCCGTGCAAGGCATTGCGGAAGCACTCGCTGCACCTGAGCGACTCGACGATCAGCTCCTCGATCGTCTGATGACCAAATGCTCCGAGCATCTGTCGATCTTTGCTGCGCCGGTCGTGATTGATCGCGATTATGACATTTCGCCCGACGCCTGCGACACCGTTCTCGACGTCGTGCGCCAGAACGTCCCCTTCGTCGCCGTAGACCTGCCGCACGGCTGGTCTGCCTGGTCGAAGCGCGTGCTTCTGCAGGCCGACGAAGTCGTGATTACCGCGGTACCGGATCTCGCGAATCTCAGGAATGCCAAGAATATCGTCGACCTCCTGCGGACGTTTCGGAAGAACGACAACAAGCCTCATTTGATCCTGAACATGGCCAACATGCCGAAGCGTCAGGAAATCACGCTCAAGGAATTCGAGCAGGCGCTCGACGCCAAGATCATGGCGGTCATCGACTACGATCCGGAATCATTCAGCCAGGCGGCAAATAACGGCCAGATGGTCGAGGAATTGAACTCCAGGGCAAAAGCCGTCGAGAAGTTTCACGAAATCGCAATGAAAATAACAGGTCGTAAGGAAGTGAAGGCGGAGAAGGGGGGGTCGCCGTTGGCCGCGATTGCGCCGATTCTCGAGAAGTTGAAGCTGAAGCGCTAAGGACTTCACCATGTTTGGTAGGCGTTCAAACGATCCAGTGAACAGGAAGAGGAGCGAACCGCAGGCGGCACCTGTGGCTGCGCCCGCTGCCGCTGCACCGGAGATGAAGCCGCCATCGCAATCACGACAGCCGGCACCCGCGGCCCCTCCGCCACGCCCGGAACCCGTCGTTGAAATACAGCGCAGGCACTCGGAAGAGTACTACGACGTCAAAACGACGGTTTTCAACGCGCTTATCGACACGATCGACCTGACACAACTCGCCAAACTCGACGCAGGTGCGGCGCGAGAAGAAATCCGCGACATCGTCAGCGAGATTATTCAAATCAAGAATGTCGTGATGTCGATCGCGGAGCAGGAAGAGCTCCTCGAAGATATCTGCAACGATGTTCTCGGCTACGGACCGCTCGAGCCGCTGCTGGCGCGGGATGATATTGCGGACATCATGGTCAATGGTGCTGCCACGACGTTTATCGAAGTCGGCGGCAAGGTGCAGAAAACGAGTGTGCGCTTTGCCGACAATCAGCAATTGATGAATATCTGCCAGCGCATTGTCAGCCAAGTCGGGCGGCGCGTCGATGAATCAAGCCCGATCTGCGATGCGCGTCTCCCCGATGGCTCGCGTGTTAACGTCATCGCTCCTCCGCTTGCGATCGACGGGCCCGCTCTCACGATCCGCAAATTCAAAAAGGATCGCCTGAGGCTCGAACAACTCGTCAAATTCGGTTCGATAACGCCGGAAGCGAAAACCATACTTGAGATCATCGGGCGCGTGCGGTGTAACGTCATTATTTCCGGGGGCACGGGTTCCGGCAAAACGACGCTGCTCAATTGCCTCACCGGCTCGATCGATAACGACGAGCGCATCATTACCTGCGAAGACTCGGCTGAGCTTCAGCTGCAGCAGCCGCATGTCGTCCGTCTTGAAACACGCCCGCCGAACCTCGAAGGCGAGGGCGAGATCCGCATGCGTGATCTGATCAAGAACTGTCTTCGTATGCGCCCCGAACCGATCATCGTTGGCGAAGTCCGCGGACCTGAAGCGTTCGATCTTCTGCAGGCCATGAACACGGGCCACGACGGGTCGATGGGCACGTTACATGCCAACAGCCCGCGCGAGGCGTTGAGCCGTCTTGAATCCATGATCATGCAGGGCGGGTACGCGCTGCCGATCAAAACCATCCGGGAGATGATCTGCGGATCTGTCGACATCATCGTGCAAGCCTCGCGCTTGCGCGATGGTTCACGCAAGATCACGCACATCACCGAAGTTATGGGGATGGAAGAAGAAACGATTACGCTGCAAAACCTGCTCCTCTACGATATTACCGGCGAAGACGCGCACGGTAAAATCTTAGGACGTCATCGTTCGACGGGCATTGCGCGCCCGCATTTCTGGGAGCGCGCGGAGTACTACGGAGAAACCGAGCGGCTTACGCTCGCTCTCGCAGCCGCGGAAGTCGAAGACGACGACGGCAGTCCGTTGGGTGATCGCCATGGCTGATAGCGCGATATTGAGTGTTCTAGTTCCGTTGTTGGCGGCGGTGGCATTCGCAGGCGGCGTCTATGCCCTCGCGTATCCGTATTTTTCGGCGGATCGCCAAAAAGACCAGCGACTTGAAAATGTTGCGCAACGCGGACGCAAGGTCGGCGGAGCTCTGGCTGAAGTGCAAAGCAGCCGCAAGAAGTCGGTCGCGGATACTCTGAAGGAAATGGACGACCGCCAGAATGCCAGGAAAAAGATAACGATGGGCCTGCGTCTCGAGCGGGCTGGATTGAAGCAGACGCCGCGGGATTTCTACATCCTGAGCGCGACTGTCGGCATCATTCTCGGAGGGATATCCTTTGGCGTTTTCGAGTGGCCTATCGGCGTGACGGTTGTCGCAGTATTCCTTGGTGTATTCGGAATTCCGAGATGGGCTCTCGGTAAATTGACGAAACGCCGCCAGGCCAAATTTTCTTCACACCTCGCCAACGCGATCGACGTCGTCGTGCGCGGTATCAAGTCGGGCCTGCCGCTCAATGAATGCCTGCAGGTGATCGCACGGGAGAGCCCGGAGCCGCTTGCGGGTGAGTTTCGCAACGTTGTGGAACAGCAGCGACTCGGCGTTCCGCTCGGCGATGCCCTGGAGCGCATGTACGATCGGATGCCATTGGCGGAGGTGCGATTTCTGACAATCGTCATCGCCATCCAGCAGCAGGCAGGCGGCAACCTGTCGGAGGCGCTCGGCAATCTTTCGAGTGTTTTGCGCGATCGTCACATGCTGGCGCTGAAGGTAAAAGCCCTATCCGCTGAAGCGAAGGCGTCGGCGATGGTGCTCGCGTCCTTGCCGCCCGGTGTGATGTTCATGGTCTATATGACGTCGCCTAGCTACATGATGCCTTTGTTAACGACGACTCCGGGACGCTTCATGATCGCGGTCGGTGCGGTGTGGATGATGATTGGCGTTTTGGTGATGAAGAAGATGATCAACTTCAAATTCTAGGTTGAGCAAATATCTGACCAACGCGGTAACGGTATCCAATGACATCCTTCATTGAAATGGTAATGAACCCGCAATTCGTGGCAACGGTGCTCGCCGCGGTTTGCGTGTTTGCGACCGTGCTGACGATCGCGCTGCCGATGCTACAGCGGGATCAGATGAACCGCCGCATGAAAGAAATGGCCATCGAGCGCAGTCAGATGCGTTCGGCCCGTCTTGCAGAAATGACGTCTAAAGATCGGCACTCCAGTAAGTTGCGTCCGACGCCCAAAGGATTCATGCAGCGCATCGTCGATGAACTGCGGTTGCGCGAGAGATTCGATAACGAGGAAATCCGGGAGAATTTGAAGCGCGCCGGTTTGCGCGGACAGGCGAACATCGTCACGTTTCTGTTTTTCCGGGTCGCGGCGCCGATTATCATGTTCTTTCTGGCGCTTTTCTACGTTTTCGTCCTCTATGATACGGGTTACGCGCCGATCGTGAATGTCGGCATTGCGCTTGTCGTGGGCTTTCTTGGCTTTTACCTGCCCAACGTGTTCATTTCGAACCGTGTGCAGAAGCGGCAGACGTCGATCAAGCAAGCGTTTCCAGATGCGCTCGACATGCTGTTGATTTGCGTGCAATCGGGCATGTCGGTGGAGGCCGGTTTCGCTAAGGTCGGCAAAGAAATCGCCAGCCAGTCGCTCGAACTCGGTGAAGAAATGACGCTCACGACGGCAGAACTCTCCTATTTGCCGGATCGCCGCCAAGCCTATGAGAACCTTGCAAAGCGCACGGGTCTTCCAGGGGTAAAAGGGGTGACGACGGCACTCGTTCAGGCCGAACGCTACGGCACGCCGGTGGGCCAGGCGCTCAGAACGATGGCTAAGGAAAATCGCGAAATTCGTCAGTCGGAAGCGGAACGCAAGGCTGCAGCGCTCCCGCCGAAGCTTACGGTGCCTATGATCGTCTTCTTCCTGCCGGTGCTTTTTATCGTCATTCTTGGACCGGCCGGCATCAGCTACATGCAGATGCCAAAATAGAAGTTTGAAGCCAGCGGCGTCCGGTCACAAATATTGCGAATGGTGTTGCGTAGGCCCCGGTCGGTAAGATCGGGGCCACAACTTTTGAGCTGCAGCGCGATATCGTTTGATTAAGCTTGCGGCGAAGCTGTGCCGCCCTTCAGGTGCTAGTGGGTCATACCCTTCAGCGACCCCGTCACCGATGTCTCCGTCGCGCTGACCGTTTGCCAGTTGCTCTGGGCTTCGGACAAGGGCGCAGCGCTCGCCGTCATGGCATTTTGGTTCGCCTGAGGCGGCGCTGTCATGGCGACGGATGTTTGCGCCGTGAAGCTCTTGGCGTCGGGCATTTCGCTCGTAGGTTCGAGCTTGACCATCTGCTTCAGGTAATTGGCGTTCGATGCCGCCGTATCGGAATCGAGTACGCTCGAGGCGACCGATTTCGACTCGTCGTAGCGTCCTTGCAGTCCAAGAACGAGGGCAAGGTTCTCGCGAACCTTGGGCGTCGCGCCGGGTGCGGCAACAGCCTGGCGCAAAATTTCCTCGGCCTTCTTAGGCTCTCCCATCATGGCGTGAGCCATCGCGAGATTGTTCATCACGCTGGGATTATTGGGAGCAAGCGCCAGAGCGCGCTCGTAGAACGGGATCGCCTGACCATACTTTCCTTGCTTCGCCAGAACAGTCCCGCGAGCCGAGATAACGCGCCAATCGGGTCTGGCCGGGTCGTCGGCTGCGGCGAGAAGCTGGCCTGCGACGTTGACCTGATTGAGTTCAAGGGCAAGGCGGCCGTACTCGCTGGTCAACTGCGGGTCGTTGCCGTGGAGCACGCTCGCCTGCTGCAGGACGGCGAGCGCCTTCTGCTTTTCGCCGAGTGCCTTCAGGTTCTTTGCGTAGTTGAGCGCCGGTTGCAGTTCCGTCGGTTTCTTGGAGTATTCCTGCCCCCAATAAACGGTCGCTTTCTGAAGCTCGGTCTGGGGCTGCGGCGACGTCTCGGTGCTGTCGGCTTTATCCGACTTCAAGGCTATTTCCTGCAGCAGGTTCGGCGATGCCGAGCAAGCGCCGAGCAGCAATGACGCGGTGACGCCGGCGATCACGCCCAGGCGTTTGCAGACGGATGGCTGGAACAAAATGTGGAGGGGGCGCTTGATGCGCTTCATTGCAGTCTCCGTCAGGCCAAGATTCGCGGCCCTACTCCGGCGAATCTGTGTGACGGTCAGTTTCTGGGGCAGGCGTCAATAAACGCTTAAGTTTCACTTCCTGTAAGTTATAGCTGGTGCAACTCGGGATCGCGCTTACTTGCAGCAAGCGTCGGACTCTGGTGGATGCTTATGAATTGGCGTGCTTGCGAGAGGACTAATGGTCGAGACAACAGCTTGGTCGGCAGAAGACGTTTTCGTAAGGGGCTCAGCTGAGGCGAGCGACATACCCATCTACTTGGCGCGATCGGACGATCCCGGCTCGCTCGGTGGATTCAGCGATCATCAGAAGGCCTGGCTCGCTGCGCAGAAATTTTCCGGCGCGGCGAAACGGCATGTCCTGATCCCTGGCCCGGATGGCGGGATCGGCTCGGTTGTGCTCGGCGTCGGGGACGGTCGGCAGGGAGAGCCGAGCGGGCCTTCCGAAATGCTCACAGGGCTGTTGTCCGCCAGTCTTCCGGCCGGGACTTATTGTCTAGCGGCGGATGCCGGCGCGACGGACCTCGCCGAACTCGCATGGGCGTTGGGCGGGTATTCCTTTTCTCGCTATCGACGGAAGGAAAATGGCGCAGACCGCGCCAGACTTCGTATCGCGGACGCCGGAGCGGCGGCTGTGGTCAACACCGCGGAAGCCGTTTGGTTCGGTCGCGATCTCATCAATACGCCGGCCTCCGACATGGGACCTGCCGACATCGAAGCGGCCGTGCGCGAGCTTGCAGCCCGGCACGGCGCGGCTGTTTCGGTCGTAGCCGGTGACGATCTACTGGCACAGAACTTTCCGATGATCCACGCCGTCGGCCGGGCGAGCCCGCGCCCGCCGCGGCTGATTGATCTGACATGGGGACCGGTGGGAGCGCCCAAGATCACGCTCGTCGGCAAGGGCATTACGTTTGATACCGGCGGCCTCGACATCAAGCCTGCGAGCGCCATGCTGCTGATGAAGAAGGACATGGGCGGTGCCGCGACGGCGCTTGCTTTGGCTCACATGATCATGGGGCAGGGTCTGAAGTGCCGGCTTCGCGTCCTCATTCCGTCAGCCGAGAACTCTATAGGCGGGGATGCTTTCCGTCCCGGCGATGTGCTTGCGAGCCGTGCTGGCCTCAGCATCGAGATCGGGAATACGGATGCGGAAGGCCGCCTCGTGCTTGCCGACGCTCTGGCACTTGCCGACAGCGACGAGCCTGACAGCATTTTTGTTTTTGCGACGCTCACCGGCGCGGCGCGCAGTGCGCTCGGCCCGGATTTGCCGGCCTTCTTCACGGATGACGATGACCTGGGGCACAAGCTTCCTCCGCTTGCGGCATCGATCGGAGATCCGCTGTGGCGGATGCCGCTTTGGAGCGGCTATCGTCGGCATCTCGACAGCGATATTGCCGACATGAACAACGTCTGGGAATCGCCTTTCGCGGGTGCCATTACCGCGGCTCTCTTTCTCAGGCGTTTTGTCAGCAAGGCTCGTCGTTTCGCCCATTTCGATCTCTACGGCTGGCGTCCGGCGGCGCGGCCGCTCGGGCCGAAAGGCGGCGAACCCCAGACGGCGCGGGCAGTGATGGAACATTTGAAACGGGAGCTGGCGTCGTGACGGCCAAGATCTCGAATGGCCCGTCCGGCACTCTCGATCCGCGCCGGAACGCTTTTCGCAGCGATCTTGCGGCGAAGACACTGGAGGGGTTCGTCAGGGCCGAACGGTATGTTGCGGGTGATCCGGCAATCGTGGTGCGGAGTTCGGTGCCGCTACGGAAGTCACCGGACCCCTCTCGCGGTTTTGAAACCGAGGCCCTTTTCGGCGAACCGTTGACGATTTTCGACGAAGCGAGCGGATGGGCATGGGTTCAGCTCGCGCGCGACGGATACGTCGGATACGTACCGGCCGATGCGCTGCGACGAGGCATTGCGCAGCCGACGCACAAAATTCACACGCTCGGCACGTTCGTTTATGGCGCGCCTGACATCAAATCCCCGCCGCTGTTGCATTTGGCGATGAATGCCCTGCTGACGGTCCGAGCAGAGGACGAGAGATTTCTTGAAATCGAGGGCGGCGCTTATGTTTATGCGCGCCACGCGACTTGGATCGATCGTCATGCACGGGATTTTGTAGAGATTGCTGAGCGGTTCATCGGTACGCCTTATCTTTGGGGCGGGCGTACGCATCTCGGTCTCGATTGCTCGGGTCTCGTGCAGACATCGCTTCTCGCTGCTGGCTTTATCGCGCCGCGTGATACAGACATGCAGCAATCGGAGCTCGGTGAGGGCGTCGAGATCAAGGATGACCTCGAAGGGCTTGCTCGCGGCGATCTCGTGTTCTGGAAGGGTCACGTTGGGATCATGATCGATGGCGTGTTGATGGTTCACGCCAACGCGCATCATATGCAAGTCGCTATCGAGCCGCTTTACGAAGCAACTCAGCGCATCAAAAAGGCGGCGGGCGATATCGTTGCGGTGAAACGGCTGCGGCAGCTCTCTGCCTAACGATTGTACGATAAGAACCGATGTATGCTCTGCTCTTCATCCGCTTCGAGCGGGCGAATGAAACGTTTCTGTACTGTTCGACTGCCGATCCAATCCCAGCCGGGTGCGAGTTCGACGCGCATCGCGACATTTGTCAGAATTCCGGTCAGTGCGTTGCGCGTCTCAATTCTTTCGACCTGCCCAGCTACGATCGCCTTCACAAGAATTAAAAACAGGTCGAACCGTTGGATCGGTTTATTTTCGTAGGCTTCGCGGTCGAGTCCCAGATCAAAGGTCTGGCTCGCTTTGATCAATAATTCGAATGGGCAGGCTCCCGGAAAAAAGGGCTTGACGACCATCCGCCAATAGCGATCCGAGGCCGTAATGGCGATATCGGCGGCGCCGCGCGTTTCTTCGGCCCAGGTTTCAAGATCGACGAGCGTCTGTTCGAGACGCTCTCGGAACACATCGTCGGGGAGCATGGACTCATTCTCATGCGGACCAATCGGATGCGTGAACATAGCCGATCCACGGCCGCAGGAAAGTTGTCGGACAGCAAACAAAAAAAGAAGACCGCGACGCTTAACGCCGCGGTCTTTGCGGATTCTCGATCGGGTCAGCCCGTCTCAGTAGCAGACCCAGACGAATTCATCGTAGTAGTTCGACCAACGCCAGCATGGGCCGATGCCGTAGGCGTACCAACGGCCATGCCAGAAACGCCGATGGTGAGAGTGGTGACGGCCGTGTCCGCGATGATGGCCAAAGCCACGATTACCATAGTGCCGGTTTCCCGCATGGTGGCGTCCGCCGCGATGGTGGATTGCTCCGCGATGGCCGCCCCGATGGTGGCTCGCTCCGCGATGGCCACCGTGGTGACCCATGCTGCGGTGACCGCCGTGATGCCCACCGTGGTGGCCGCCGCCGTGAGGCCTAGCATCTGCCGACAGCGGCATCAGTAACGCGGCCATGGTTGCCGCTACGAACGTAAGGCTCCGCAACAAGGTTTCTCTCCTTTTGTATCTGCCGGTGTATGAGACGAAGGATCGTCGCTTCTAAAACGCCTATCAGACATGCCCATTATAGATATTCGAAACGTGTGGGCTGCCTAACGTGACTTTAAGGCGCGTCTCCGATTGTCGGATATCGCGCGATGATTTTCTCCGGCTGAATAAGCGACGTATGGATACGCGACTTGAATGTACATTCATGATTGTCGTTTGATGATCGTGTGCACGAATAACGTCCATCGCACATTTAAGTTCCAATTTTAGGATAAGCGGGACGAATGCGGCTTCGAAATGCAATGCGCTTTGTCTCGAAGGCCAAGATCATGCTCTGTTCATCAATTACTGTTGCTCTTGTGGGAGCCGGGCATATGGACAGCAAAGTTCGAGGTGGAGAATTGGACGCTCAAGCTGCGCCGTCATGGACCGATGTGTCGCCCCATCGCTCCGCCTTTGTTGAAGGCGACAATATCCAGCTCAATTATCTCGATTGGGGCGGCGATGGTCCGCCGCTTATCTTGATTCACGGGATAGCCAACAGTCCGCATATTTTCGATGATTTGGCGCCTTTGCTGCGAGATCGGTTTCACGTCGTAGCTTATGCAAGGCGTGGGCATGGGCAGTCGGAAGCGCCAGTTGGGCCTTACGATTCCAAGGTACTTGTCAGTGACTTGGTGCACTTGCTCGACAATCTTCATATCGAGCGGGCCAATTTTTTGGGTTGGTCCATGGGCGGAAACGAGGTCACGGAATTCGCAGGTCTTTATCCGGAACGGGTGGATAAAATCGTCTACCTCGAAGGCGGATATGATTGGTCCGATCCGATGTTCTTCAAAGCCTTCACCGGCATGTTGGCGGTGAATAGTCCGAGCCCGGAGACGCTTCGCTCGCTCGACGCTCTGAGAGACTGGTATCGCACTGCTTGGATCGGCCGTGATGTGCAATGGACGCCAGCGCTCGAAGCTTTTCTTCGCGATGCCGTACGCGTTGAGCCGAACGGAACGGTGGACCCTATTCCTTCGATTGAGGTTTTCGCAGCGCTTATTCACACGCTCGGGACTTGGCGGCGGGACTACACGAAGGTTCGCGCACCGGCGTTGGCAATCTACGGCACCTCCTTCTTTCCGATTGACCGTAGCAATACAGAGCTAGCTCGCAAGTTGCGCGACTTCGAGCGAGATGTGATGGAACCCTTCCGCCGCGCGAGCATGGATCGCGTCCGCCGCGAGCTGCGCGACGTCCGGGTCATGGAAATCGACGATCGAACTCATATGTCTATCGGCGTGATCGCTCCGAACACGCTGGCGGCCTCAATCAAAGAGTTTCTGGTATCGCGGCCGACTGCGCGCTAGCTCGCCATTGATGCGTCGACCCGTCTCCCCCACCAGGCATTGTCCCGCGATCATCGAGTGTGAAAGATGATCTCGAGCATTGCGGTTCGGCGCAGCGTGGACACCCTGTGGAACAAGGCATCGAAATGAGTGATTCAGCGAATTACACGCCGCCCAAGGTCTGGCAATGGGCTCAGCCGAGCGGCGGTGCATTTGCGAGCATCAATCGGCCGGTGGCCGGACCGACGCACGAGAAGGAGCTGCCGGTCGGAAAGCATCCGCTGCAACTTTACTCGCTTGCGACGCCGAACGGCATCAAGGTCACGGTAATGCTCGAAGAACTGCTTGCGCAAGGGCACAGCGGCGCCGAGTACGATGCGTGGCTGATCCGCATTACAGAAGGAGATCAATTCGGCAGCGGCTTTGTTGCGATCAATCCGAATTCCAAGATACCCGCTCTTGTCGACCGCAGCGGCAGCACGCCGAGGCGTGTTTTCGAATCGGGCTCCATTCTGCTCTATCTGGCAGAGAAGTTCGGCGCGTTTCTGCCAACTGATCCGGACAAACGTACAGAGGCGCTGAACTGGCTGTTCTGGCAGATGGGGAGTGCTCCATTTGTGGGCGGTGGTTTCGGCCATTTCTACGCTTATGCGCCCATCAAGATCGAATATGCGATCAACCGTTTTGCCATGGAGGCGAAACGCCAACTCGACGTGCTTGATCGGCATCTCGCGTCGCACGAATTCATGGCAGGCGACGACTATACAATCGCGGATATTGCGATCTGGCCCTGGTATGGCGGTCTCGTGCGGGGCGAGACGTATGGGGCTGCGGAATTTCTTCAGGCGCAGGATTATGTTCACGTCAATCGCTGGGCGAACGCGATTGCAGAACGTCCGGCTGTCAAACGTGGGCGCATGGTCAACCGGACGTCTGGCGATCCTGCAGGCCAGCTTCGCGAGCGTCACGACGCCAGCGATTTCGACACCCGGACAGAAGACAAGCTGAAGAGCTGAAGTATGGCGTGCCGGATGACGGAGCCTTCGGCGACCCTGAGGAAATCCGCTGTCAGCCACTCTCGACGCCGAGTTCGAGGTCGCGCGCCGCAGTCATCGAGCGGCGCCGTGCAGCGGCAGCATCGCCGCGCGTTTTGAGCACGTTCGTCAGCGCAGCTTTTACAGTTTTGTTTCGCCAAGCGTCACGCGCGAGCGGATCGAACGTCGCCCGTTGTCGGTAATATGCCGCATATCGCCCAATATGAAATTTGTATGAATCGTAATGCGATGGATTTCATCGAAGGTGGTATTCGTTTGCTCCGTCTTGGTGCCAATCCGAAGGGGCAAGGAGATGCTGATGTCTCAACGTCGTCCCCCATTGCTCGAGCGCATGTGCCGCGCGCTCTGCCAGGCACACGGTCATCCGACCGACGCGAGATTTCATGGCAAACCGATGTGGGAATCCTATCGCAGAGAGGCGAGAGCGGCGCTCGATGCGTCGAGCGTCGAGGAGTTACTCGAAGCAGTTCGCTTCGTGACGAAAGCGCAGGGTATATCGGCGGACCTGCGCAAGGAGCTTTCTGAGGCGTTGGCGCGAGTCGAGGGTGAAGGTCTTCGCAGCAACGAGACGTCTCGATGATGAACGAGACACGGACAAACGACAGAAGATTTGAAAAATGGCCGGAGAAGCTTCCCCGGCCAAGTTGAGCTCGTGGGTCAAACTGGGAGGAACCATTTGGACCGCAGTGACTATACGACCCATGTTTACTTAGGGGAATTACTTATTCGCTACAATAATATCGTTTTATAGGTTTCATAAGTGCGTTGGCCTGCGCAGTTTTCACACCGGACGAGCCTCTGTTTTCATGAACTTCCGAGCGACAGATGGGGATAAAGGCATGCGCGGGACGCCGTCGTCGGCGTCCGCGCGGCGTGAACTTCCTACGCTATTTCCGCGCTCACCGGCTTTGCGAGCATTTGACCACAAGATCGTTCAGCGGAACGGATCGTATTCACGAGAAGCATCGTCACGGTCATCGGTCCGACGCCGCCAGGCACTGGCGTAATCATGGAGGCCCTTCGACTTACCGCTTCGAAATCGCAATCTCCGACAAGCTGTCCGTTGGGAAGGCGATTGATTCCGACGTCGATGACGACAGCGCCCGATTTCACCATTGGTCCCGTTATGAGATTTGGGCATCCGGCGGCGACGACCAGGATGTCGGCAAGGATGGTGAATTGAGCAAGATCTCGCGTCTTAGCGTGGCAAACTGATACCGTCGCTTCGCGGTTCATAAGCATGAGCGCCATCGGCTTGCCGACGATGTTGCTTGCACCGACCACAACTGCGTTTCGTCCCGCGACCTCGACTCCCGAGTTGTCGAGCATCAGCATGACGCCGTAAGGCGTGCATGGAGGAAAAACCGTGCCGCCGACGACCAGCCCTCCGACGTTGTAGAGATGAAAGCCGTCGACGTCCTTTTCCCGATCGATGGCGCCGAGAACCTCTTTGAGATCGAAGTGCTTGGGCAGCGGCAATTGCACGAGAATCCCGTGGATATGCGGGTCGGCACTAAGCTCCCTGATTTTATCGATCAGAACGCTCTGCTTCTCATCTCGGGAGAATAAGAATTTGTGCGATTGAATCCCCACATCGGCACAAGCCTGGATTTTTTTTCGCACGTAAACGGTGGATGCGGGGTCATCGCCAACCATGAGGACAGCGAGCCCCGGCGACACCCCGTATCGAGCCTTCAGGTTTTCTACACGCGCGCGGCAATCCAACCGCACTTTCGCAGCTACGGATTTTCCATCGATAATCGTTGCAGTCATCGGAAGCTCACTTCATTACGTGCATCGCTTTGCTCACGCGCAGTGCGATGGTGGGAATAACAGCGGACTAGAACAGCCCCTCGATTTTGCCTTCGGCATCGAGACGAATCTGTTCGGCCGACGGAACCTTCGGCAGGCCCGGCATGGTCATGATCTCGCCGGTGACGACGACGATGAACTCGGCGCCGGCCGAGAGGCGCAACTCACGGATCGGCACGATGTGGCCGGTCGGCGCACCCCGCTTATTGGGATCGGTCGAGAACGAATACTGCGTCTTCGCCATGCACACCGGGAAATGCCCGAACCCGGCGGCCTCGAAGTCCTTGAACTGCGTCTCGACGCTGGCGTCGCAAGCGATGTCGGCGGCGCGATAGATTTCCTGTGCGATGGTCTTGACCTTGTCACGCAGCTTCATCTCGACCGGGTAGAGCGGCTTGAAGTTCGCCTTGCCCTGGTTGATGACGTCGACGACGTGGTGCGCGAGCGCTTCCGTGCCCTTGCCGCCGTCCGACCAATGCGTGCAAAGCAACGCCTTCGTGCCCATGCTCGCGGCCGCCTTTTGAACCTCAGTGATTTCGGCCTCTGTGTCGGTGACGAACTTGTTGATCGCGACGACGGCCGGAACGCCGAACTTGTTGACGTTCTCGATGTGGCGCTTGAGGTTCTCGCAGCCCTTCGCGACGGCAGCGACGTTCTCGGCCTTCAAGTCGTCTTTGGCGACACCGCCGTGCATCTTGAGCGCGCGGACGGTCGCGACGATCACGACGGCCGACGGGGCGATGCCGGCTTTGCGGCACTTGATGTCGAAGAATTTCTCGGCCCCGAGGTCGGCGCCGAAGCCGGCTTCGGTCACCACGTAATCGGCGAGTTTCAGGGCCGTCGTCGTGGCCAGCACCGAGTTGCAACCGTGCGCAATGTTGGCGAACGGACCGCCGTGAATGAAGACGGGATTGTTCTCGAGCGTCTGCACGAGGTTCGGCTGCAGCGCGTCCTTCAAGAGCACCGTCATGGCGCCGTCGGCTTTGAGGTCGCGGGCGCGGATCGGCTTCTTGTCGCGCGTGTAGGCGACGATGATGTTGCCGAGGCGGTGCTGAAGATCCTCGAGGTTCTTCGACAGGCAGAGGATGGCCATCACTTCGGAGGCGACCGTGATGTCGAAGCCGCTCTCCCGCGGGTATCCGTTTGAAACACCGCCGAGCGAGTTGACGATCGAGCGAAGGGCGCGATCGTTCATATCCATCACGCGCTTCCAGCTGACGCGGCGCTGGTCGATGCCGAGGGCGTTGCCCCAGTAGATGTGGTTGTCGATGAGCGCCGACAGAAGATTGTGGGCACTGGTGATGGCGTGGAAGTCGCCGGTGAAGTGCAGGTTGATGTCTTCCATCGGCACGACCTGGGCGTAGCCGCCGCCCGCCGCGCCGCCCTTCATGCCGAAGCACGGCCCGAGCGACGGTTCGCGCAACGCCATGATCGCTTTCTTGCCGATGCGGTTGAGACCGTCGCCAAGACCGACCGTGGTCGTCGTCTTGCCTTCACCGGCCGGCGTCGGGCTGATGGCCGTGACGAGGATCAGATGACCGTCGCTGAAAGACTGAATGCTATCGAGGTAATGGGAGGAGACTTTGGCTTTGGTCCATCCATAGGGAATGAGAGCGTCAGCCGGGATTCCAATTTTTGCAGCGATGTCGGTAATCGGTTTTAGTTTTGCACTGCGCGCAATTTCGATATCGGATCCTTGAGACATGCTGCTCGCTCCGCGGTTTCCAGCTTAAGGGCCGCGTTTCGTATAGCGAAAAATTTATTCGAGTAAAGCAACATTAAGCAGCCGACCCCGGCGGTCGCTTATGTTGCACCGCCGTAAAATGGCCGTCAGTCGACGTCCTTAGCGTGCGCGGTTTGAACAGAATCTTCACGCAGAACGAATGCTCTACAGTGAAAATGCTTCTTCTTTTCCGCGCACATATGAGCAGCGACCTCTACGGGAGGCTCGCCTATGGGGCTGGGTTTATCAGGTTGAGAGCGCGATCTGCGTAGGCAATAAATTTTGTGCGGCATAAGTAAAATTAATTCATCCACCGACCAAGGTGAACGAGCGTTCGGCGCTGCACTTGGCTCGCCGCGATGGCGAGCGCCTCCTTTGTCTATTGCTCGGCGCAGTTGCTGATGTCGCGGGCCGCCGCCAGGAGCCTATCATTCAACATCTGCGATAACCCGATAAGCTCGTGAATACCGCAGTCCTCGACGTTCAAGATACCCAGCGTAATGGCGTGATCGTCTCCGCAAACCGTAGCGTAGACCATCCCGCGTACTTTGCCCGTTCGCGCGTCTTTCAGAACGTCTTCCAGTTGGCTGACAAGACGGTTCTGATCTTCCGTTAGTTTTTTGCGATTGCCCTGCAATACAACAAGTTCTGCCATATCTCGCCTCTCTGAGGCTTGGTTCCCTGTTCAACGGCAGTATGAACAAAGGGTTCCACTTGGCCCGGCTCGCAGGATGGTGCGCGAAACGAGGTCGGCATTAATGAGTAAGAACACGAGCTTAGGATTCGATCCGCATGCCTGTTCCAAAGACACCGCTGCTTGCTGTCGATTGCGTGGTTTTTGATCCTTCAAGGCGCGTCCTCCTCGTCCGGCGCAGGAATGAGCCTTTCAAAGGTGAATGGGCGCTCCCCGGAGGCTTCGTCGAAATCGGCGAAACGGTTGAAGATGCGTGCCGTCGCGAGGTCCGGGAGGAGACGGGGATCAGCTTGGGTCCGGTATCGTTGATCGGCGTTTACTCCGATCCCCATCGCGATCCGCGGGGACACACATGCTCGGTCGCATTCGCATCGCAGGCGACCGTCACAACATTGCTCCCTGGGGACGATGCGGCAGATGCAGGTTGGTTCGCAAATTACAACGATCTCGTCCTTGCCTTCGATCATCGAAAAATATTGCAGGATGCCCTACGTTTCCTGGACAGCAGGTAGCGATTATCCATGTCCGGCGCGCCATCAGATCCATTCGATCTCGAACGCTTCGTGAAAGCCCAGGATTCGATTTTCGATCGTGTGTGCGAAGAATTGCGGGCAGGTCAGAAACAGAGTCACTGGATGTGGTTCGTGTTTCCGCAAATTCGCGGCCTCGGCTCGAGCCCTACGGCAGTCTACTATGCTATCGGTTCGCTCGATGAAGCACGCGCGTACCTCGATCATCCGATTCTCGGCCGTCGCCTCGATGAGGTCACGAGGCTGGTTCTCTCCATCGGGGATCGGTCACTGCACGAGATCTTCGGCTCGCCCGACGATGCCAAGTTCCGTTCGTCGATGACCCTGTTCGCGAGGGCCGCGGCGCCGGGCAACGTATTCGAGGAAGCACTGGCAGCCTGTTGCAGTTCGGCAGACGAGCGAACCGACGCGCTCCTCAAGGACGTCAATATTTGATGTCAGTACCGGCGCGGGAGTATGGCGCGCCAGAGATGATGAAGATGAGAATTTTGTCGTCGTTGTTAAGATTAATTGAAGTCCATATCTGAGTTTGGCCGTCCCTTGCAGACGGTCGGTTTATCCCAATGGCGGTCATTAGCCGTCGCCGAATACGACCGTAGCAGTAACAGCGGCTTGGCAGAGTTTGCGGAAATCAACGTTCACTCTATCGCTGTTGGCACGTTAGGAAACGACCGGAATGATCAGGAGCGGACATTCGTGTTTCAATACTATGGGTCAGAAGCCGGCATTAGGACTTCGAATGCCGAGATGGGGTTCTGTCACCCATCGAGGTCTTCGGCTTGTGTCATTGTCTTCTCGTGATTTCTGGAGCGATACGAGCGCGCGCTCTTAGTCTTTTTACCGAGAGGCAAAGTTGCGCTCCGCCAAGGCTGGTATTCACTAGTGAACGACCACCATCTTCCCGTTCGCCCGACCGGCTTCCATGACACGATGAGCCTCGCGGATCTCGTCGAATTTGAAGATTCGGGAGGGCTTGGCCTGAAGCTTCCCCTCGGCGACTTGGCGCGCGATTTCCTGCAGCGGCACATCGGAGAGCGGAAAGCCGGGCGTGCCAAAAACGAAACTGCCAAAGAACGTGAGATAGACGCCGCTCGCCATTTGCAGGAGCGGATTGAAATCGTGGATGGGATCGAGACCGCCGAGCCAGCCAGCGAGGCAAGCCCGCCCCCCGCGTTTTAACATGTTCAGGGAATCGACGATCGTGCTATTGCCGATCAGGTCGAGAATGGCGTCGAGTTGCTTCGTCTCCGGGAGACGCTCTGACATTCTCGGCCCTTCGATTTCGCATCTTTCGACGCCGAGAGCCTCAAGCTTTGCGAAGCGTTCTTTGCTTCGCGTGGTCGCGATTACACGCGCGCCGGCATTGACCGCCATATTGACTGCGGCCAAACCAAACGAGGAAGTGGCGCCTCGGATCAGCAGCAACTGCCCTTTCTGGATATCCAGATTGCGGAAGAGGGTCGTCCACGCCGTTGCGTAGCTTTCAGGGATGGCCGCGAGTTCGGCCCACGAAAGATCAGATTCGATCAAGGCGACATTGGAAATTGGAACGCGCGTATACTCGGCGTAACTGCCGTTTATGGTTCGGCCCAGTCCGCCCATCAGTGCAGCAACCTTGGCGCCGATCGGAAACTCACCGCCAGGGCAGGATTTCACAATGCCGACGCACTCGATGCCGCTCACTTCGGCGGCTTCCGCCCATTCGCCGCGTCGCATGTGTATTTCGGCGTGATTGACGCCGAACGCCTTTATCTCGATGACGACGTATCCGGCCTTTGGTTCGGGCTCAGGAATATCTTTGTAGACGAGGCTGTCGAGGCCGCCGAATTTTTCAAGAACGATAGCACGCATAGTTATCTCCAACTGTTGGCGGCAGAAGACGCCTCTTGTCCCTCGCCGCGAGGTTCAGGATTCGACTAAGAGAGAAAGCTTCGGATTGCGGACGCGATCTCGCCGGCGTGCGTCTCAAGCGCGAAATGCCCGGTATCGAGGAACGTCACCGTGGCGTTCGGATTGTCACGCTTGAACGCGTCTGCACCGGGAGGAAGGAAGAACGGATCGTTCTTGCCCCAGATCGCGAGCAACGGAGGCCGATGCGTGCGGAAGTATTCCTGGAATTTGGGATAGAGGGCAACATTACTTTTGTAGTCGCCGAATAGGTCGAGCTGAATCTCGTCGGCACCCGGGCGGGCGAGATAGAAATTGTCGAGGGTGTAACCGTCGGGCGAGATGGTCGCTACGTCGGAAACGCCATGCGAATACTGCCAGTAGGTCGCCTCGGGCGTGAGAAACTGGCGAAGCGCCGACCGGTTCGCTTCGGAGGGATCTTTCCAATAGGCCTGAATAGGACTCCAACCTTTGCTCAGTCCTTCCTCGTAGGCATTGCCATTCTGAGTGATGATGGCGGTCACGCGTTCAGGATGCTTGAGTGCGATGCGAAAACCTGTTGGGGCGCCGTAATCAAAAACATAGATCGCGAAAGACTTCAGTCGGATGACTTCGGTGAAGCGATCTATGACAGCTGCAATGTTGTCGAATGTGTAGGAGAACGTTTCGCGCGATGGCATGTCGGACTGACCGAAACCGACGAGATCCGGCGCAACGACATGGAAGCGGTCTGCAAGCAGTGGAATGAGATCGCGGAACATGTGGCTGGAGGTTGGGAAGCCGTGCAACAGCAGGAGCGTTTGCGCATCCCGGGGCCCGGTCTCTCTGTAGAAGATCTTCACGCCATCGACATCTGCTGTCTTGTATTGCACCTGTGCCATGTTTTTTCTCCACATAACTATAAATTTCATTCTTTAGTGGTTACGTCGATCAATGCTGACCTAATCACGTTTTCTCAGCAGTCCTGAGGAGTCCTAGAAAAACTGTAACCTTCATTCCTATATTTAGAAGGTTACGTCACGACTAAGTAACTTGTCAATAGCAATTTCACTGGTTACTATAAAAATGATCAAGCTTTGGGACTTCACATGAGCAATCTTCGCCCCGACCCCATTTTTGTCGCCGATGCCACAGGCATTGATTTCCTCAATTCGATCGCTACTCCGGTCGATGTGCCGCTTGAATGGCTGGGATCGGGAGAGGATTTGCTTCGATGGCTCAAGCACGCAGACCTCGTCCCGACAGACGTCTTGAATGGATTTCGTTCGAGCGCAATGCCGGGAGAACTCGACGGCGTCGCGGCCCAGGCGCGCTCGCTGAGAGAGTGGTTTCGCGGATTCGTCGACACGCATAAGGGTAAGCCGTTGAAGCCCAATGCGCTCAGGGAGCTGCGGCCGCTTAATCGAATCCTGGAACGGGAGGAAAGCTTCGGCCAGATTGTTATGAATGATGAGGAGAGTGACGGACCGTTCGGTCTGAAGTGGATCGAACGACGGCGCTGGCGCTCGCCTGAGAGTTTGCTTCTCCCAATTGCCCGCGAGATTGCCCACGTGATCTGCGACGAGGATTTCAGCCTCATACGTGCTTGTGAAGGTCACACCTGCACGCTGATGTTCGTCGATCGCACCAAGAGTCATCGGCGCCGCTGGTGCAGCATGGCAGTGTGCGGCAACAGGGCGAAACAGGCGGCTCTTCGCGAACGCCTGCGTTAGTGGAGCGTTCCGCCTCGCGTTAAGCGAATCCCGCACATCGTCCGCGATGTCATTTGCACTATAGGCGTCGGCTCGCAGGTCTCCTTCGGTTGGCAGAGACCACTCACCTCGAACTCTTTCCATCCATCGTGGCCCGACGCCGGTACTCTGCCGGCGTGAATCCGACGTGCTGCTTAAACGCCCGCTGGAACGCAGCCTCCGACTGGTAGCCTACATCCTCGCCGATCGCCGCTACCGAGTTGGAGGTGGCTCGCAAGGCGTTTGCTGCCGCCGTCATCCGCAGATCGGTTAGCAGCTTCGTAGCGGAGCGACCGAGGCTTTGCTGGAACTGGCGGATGAACGTGGCCCTCGACATCCCGCAGAGGTCGGCGAGTTTCGGCAGGGTCCAGGGATGGCCTGGAGCAGCCAGCATGGCCGACAAGGCTCCGGCAAGGCGCGGATGGCCTGCCAACGTTAACAGCCCCGTAGGAGTGTCCCGGTCCTCACTTGCCAAGCGCAGCGTGAGCGTGAAGAGCCCGGCCGACAAGGCTCCAAGCATAGCTTGGCCACCAAGATTCTCCTCCGCCGATTCCGATCGCATCAACCCCACTAAGTTGGCGAGCCGGGCTCGCGCGCCGGGTCTCGCCGCCATCGCCGATTGCTCCCCCACGTTGACCACAAGACGCGGCGGTAGATAATCGTGGATCAGGCGCGCGTGGGCTGCGGAGAAGATGAAGCGGCCGCAGAGCATGTCGAGCGGTTCCCCCTGGCCATCGTTCTCGTCGATTGTGATTGCAGCGCTGATCCTCTGCCGGATGGGCGAAGCGGCTTCGCCTCCGCCGTCGTGAAGGACGTGGGCTGGCCCTCGAGTCAAGAGCAGGATATCGCCGGCCTTTAGTGCTCGCGAAGGTTTCCCATCCGTTCCCTCAAGGATTGCAGAGCCGGCGAGGATGACGTGGTAGGGGATTTCCCCTGGTTCCGAACTCGCATTTTCCAGCCGCCACGGCGCCGCGAAGAAGCAGCGGTGCTCAGCTCGTCCCGTGACTGGTACGATGGCCAGCAACCGGCTCAGCCAATCTATATGCTCCATCCCAATACCTCTGGTTGAGACGATAGAGCATATAATGGCGCCTATACAGCATTATCAATCTCATCTTCTGAACTATGTTGGCACCCATCGGTATCAACGCAGATGCGGTCCCCGGCTCGTCCGGCCTGTTCAGAGGAGAAAATCAAATGAATGCCATCGCCCAACTTCTCGGCCGCTCAGGCCTCTTGAAGCCCGACCTCGACTACAACCTGCTCCGCGCCGCAATGGTGATCATCTTCGCGTGGTTCGGATACGACAAATGGTTTGAATCAGAAATCAGGGCACTGTTGCCTATCATTACCAATGGCCCGTTCATCTCCTGGACGATCCCGGTGCTGGGCATTCGTGGCACCGCCATTTTCCTCGGCGCCTCGGAATGGACCTTTGGCACGTTGCTGCTTCTGGGTTTCTGGAACAAGAAGGCCGGCATGCTCGGCGCGCTCGGTTCCATTGCCACCTTCATTTCTACCCTCACGGTCATGCCGTTCGTGCCAGACGCGTGGGATGCCGGCGCCGGAGGCTTTCCGGCGATGACAAATAATTCGGCCTTCCTTCTGAAGGATCTCGTGCTGCTTGCAGTCTCCGTCTACCTTCTGAAGCAGGACGTTCAACGCGTCCTCGATGAAGATGCTCAAAGGGAGATTCCCGGTGCGAACCAGACTGCCTGAATTGGTCGCGATTTAGCCCGCCTCGAAACCAACAGGTGCTAAGCATTGAATTTGATGCTCAGCACCGCCTTCGATAAATCTGTGAGCTTCTGCAGCTCTTCGGTAGCGTCGGCTGACGCCAAAGCACATTAAACCACCGCTTTACTTTCGATAGCGGGCTCTCGACCGCCCATCGGCCTGTCGCTGTTCGCATTCTGTCGCGATGCCCTGAAAGCTGCCGTCAGCCTGATCCTGCTTTGGGCCAATTGCAGCCATTTCATGGGGATACTGCATCTTCCGCCGATACAATGCGGGGGCTTCGTCCAGATAGCCGCGCCGGATCCCGAATGCGCAGGCGTCTCTTCCGTTTCAGGATCAAGGGGACGTCGAGGCTCGCAAGTTCGCTCCGACGTGGCTTTCTTTGGTTTGACTGGCGTCACTCACGTCGTGAGTTAGGTTGCCCGCATCCGTGCAGTCGTCGCTGAAGCAGCCTGTCAACGGACAGCGGCCCGGCACCGCCGATGCAAAGGGCGAATAACCCTGCGAGATAGAGGAGATCCGTTTCGTATCCGGGCTGACCAAAGTGAGCGCCGGAAGCGTCGAAGGACTGAAGTTTAATAGAACTGAAGCCGTTTGGCAGATGGACGGCGAAGACCGCGACGAGGAGGACAATACCCGTCGGGATCGCCGCGACCCGAACGAAAGCGCCAAGCAGAATCATCACACCCCCGACAACCTCAACTACAATCGTCGCCAGCGCGAAGAGGTCGCTAAACGGCATCCCGATGGCTTGAAGAATGTCCGCGAAGTTTTCCCATCCGCGATCGAGTTTGGCGTAGCCGTGTTCGAAGAAGCCAAATCCCACGATTAGCCGGAGCGGGAAGCTGTACCAAGCAACGGTGAATGGTGGCGGCGCGGTGCAAATCTTCATGATGTCGAATTTCATAAATTGACGAACTCCCTCTGTGCTTTTGTGAGGGTTCATTCGCGCGCCGCAAAAAATTGTTACTTATGGTGCCCATATGCAATGCACGGCCGCGTGGCAAACCGCGACTGGGCTGGTTTTCTGGAATGTCATTTCCAACAGGAACTCAGCGAACACGCGGTAGATTGGCCGAAACGGCACTACTCAGCCACGTTTCGCAATGAGAACCAATTTCGTGGAGTAGTTGTAACAAATCCGGGCGTCCGGCCGAAACCCACCCTAACGGTATCATGCAGCGTGGTTTTGGTCCCATGTCGTCGATCGATGCAAAATCGTTCCGCCGTAACCCATATGAATCTTCTGCAGAAACCCCGGGCTACGAAATCATCTATCGCCACCCTGGCACCGTCCGGTGGACACATTGGATCAATGTACTGTGCATCCTCTTCCTCTTGGGAAGCGGCCTTAATATTTTTAATGCGCATCCCCGCCTCTACTGGGGCCGAGCAGGCGCCGACTCCGATCCCGCCGTCTTTTCAATTGGCGCGGTCGACCAGCCTGATGGTGTGCGTGGCGTAACCCAGATTGGGCCCTGGCAGTTCGACACGACCGGTGTTCTCGGATGGTCACAGACTGACGGCGAGTATCAAGCGAGAGGCTGGCCTTCGTGGCTGACGATACCAAGCTTTCAGGATCTCGCCGATGCTCGCCATTGGCACATCCTGTTTGCCTGGATACTCTTTTGCAACGGCCTCCTTTATCTCACCTACGGCTTATGTACCCGTCACTTGCAGCGGGATATTTGGCCGACCGTCGCTGACCTCAAGGCCATACCGTCTTCGATCGTCGATCACATCAAACTCAAGCATCCGGTGGGCGAAGCGGCCAAGCGATACAACGTTCTTCAACGGTTCGCTTATCTCGGCGTCATCGCTCTGATATCGTTGATGGTCCTCACCGGGCTCACGATGTCCCCGGGGTTCAATGCCATATTCCCGTATACCCTCGATCTGCTGGGCGGTCGGCAATCCGCGCGGACGATCCATTTCCTGTCGGCCACGCTCATCGTCCTCTTCGTCCTCGTTCACGTCTTCGAGGTTTTTCTCGCCGGTGCATATAACGAAATTCGCTCCATGTTGACGGGTTACTACAGCGTTCCCGCCGATCCCGGCCCACGGCCAGATATGACGGAGAAAAAAAATGGCTGACCCGCTTTTCCTCACCCGCCGGGCAGCACTTTTCGCTGGATTTGGAGCAGCAGGATATCTCGTTGCCAACGCGAGTTCGATCACACAGAACCCGACGATGGCACGCATATTTGAGGGCGTTGAAGATTGGACGCGCGTTGCACAACGTGCGTTGCAATCAAAAAACGGTCTTGCGCCGGAATATCGGCTCGCCGACATTTCTCCTGTTTTCAAAGCCAACGGAACGCTCAACCCGAATACCGATACCTACAATGCGCATGTCGAGTCGAACTTCCAAGATTGGCGCCTGACGATAAAGGGCATGATCCAAACTCCGATGTCCCTTTCCATGGAGGACATCCATCGCCTTCCTGCCAAGTCGCAAATCACCAAGCATGATTGCGTCGAGGGATGGACCGCCATAGGGATGTGGACGGGTGTCCCTCTAGGCCTCCTGCTTATGGCGGCCGGCGTGAGCCCGAAAGCGCGATATGTGGTCTTCCGCTGCGCTGATAACCTCACGGGAGAGCCGGCAAAAGGAGGCGAACAGAGCCCTGGACAATACTATGAAAGCATTGCGATCGATGATGCTTTCCATCCCCAAACGCTCATCTCATACGCGCTGAACGGACATCCGTTGGACGTGCAGCACGGCGCTCCTCTGAGGCTGCGCGTTGAACGCCAACTTGGATACAAACAAGCCAAGTACATCGAAAGCATCGAGTTGACGGACAGTTTCGCAGCCGTTGCGGGCGGCAAAGGCGGTTATTGGGAAGACAGGGGGTACGAGTGGTATGCGGGGATCTGAGCAAAAATAAAAACGGAAGTCCGAGCGTGAGCTGGTCGTCAGTACGCATGATGTTTGAGGCCGCCGTTTGAGGTATCGTTCATTTCGTGCGACACCGATGTTCTTACGGGAGGCACCTACCGTTTTGTGTTCGGCCATCCTACCTCCAAGCAACCTATGGCGTTCTTCGGCAGGTACATCGCAGTGGCGCCGCAATCCAGCCTCGTCTGGACGAATGACGAAGGAGGCGAGAGTGGGGCTGTCACCACGGTGACGTTCAATGAACGAGGCGCCGAGACTCTCATCGTCATGTACGACCTCTATCCCTCGGAGGAAACTCTCGACCGCTGGCTGGCAACCCGATCCCGGACGAGCCGGGCGTACTGGCGAGTGGTTAGTCTCTAAGCGCGAGATCAACGACCTCATAATGGTCCCATGCTTGGGTCTTGGGTAAGGAAAAGCTCGTCGAGTTGCTCGAACGTCTCGCTCAACCCAGCTGTACTCCCGGATGCAATGGCATCTGGCTCGACAAAACATGCGCTTAAACCCTGTCGTTGGTCCAACGTCTGGGTTCAGCGGCTAGCTTCGCCTGGTTGGTCGGCACAACCTGCATTTTTGACCCTGAGCAATGCGGCCTCACCGCATCCCTGCCGCTTCGTGCTTTTTGATCGGCGCAACCGACTCGCGTTCGACATCGGTCCGCACGCGGAATTCATTCCACGCGCGGCCGCATCATTCACGATCGGGAGCGTCAGTGCTCCGCTTTAGCGATTGAGAACCAGCTTCGCCGGCGCTGGCTCCGGTGCTGCTGGCGGGTGCTCCACCCGGTGCCGACTGAGCCCTCGCCTGCCCCATCGAGTTGAACTGCGCCTTTTGCTCATCGCTGAGCGAGGCATAGAAGTTATCTACAAAGGGCTTCAGCTCGTTCGCGGCTTCGATCAGCGCATCGACGCGTTTTTCCGTGGCGTCGAGGCGGCCGCCGACCGTCGAAGGCATCGACGAAATGCAGCCGGACTCCGAAATGCCCTTTGCTTTTGTCGACGCCGTCTTGAGCGCATCCAGCTTGCCGCGTTGGGCATCGTCCAGGCTCACCGCCTTTTCGATTTCCGTGGCCGGCAGATCTGCGAAGGCAGGTCCGCGATCGCCGCAGAGCTGTGCCACATCGAAGTTCGAAGCCTGCCGCGATTTGGTATTGCGCCCTGACCGCGACGCGAGAGCCGCCTGATCGAAGCGACGCTTCTGGTCGTCGCTTAGCAGGCTGTAGAGCTTGTCCAACGGACCGCGTACGTCATTGATGGCGGTCTTCATCGCAGTGAGGCGTTGCGTGACGGCGTCGAGTTTGGCGGGCGGCGTCAGGGGCGGTTCAGCCGGGCAAGCCTGCTGCATGACATCGGCGCCCCGGGCCATCGCCGTATTGACTTCTTTCAGCGCCGCCCTCTGCTCGTCCGTCGTCTTCGCGATTGCCTTTTCGATCCGCGCCTCGGGAAATTGCGAAACGCCGGGAGCCAGGTTTCCGCACGCTTCCTGCTGCCGTTGCGCCGTAATAGAGGCTGTTGCCGTGCCGGTATGGCGGCGGGCGCTGCGGACGCCATAGATATCACCATAATCATCTCCGCCGCCGTAACCATAACCATAACCATAACCATAACCGTAGTAGGCGCCTGGCTCACCGAGCGGCCAGAAGAGGCTCGATAGGATCCAGTCCGAGCCATAGTCCCAGAACGGATCATAATAGTCGTACGGCCAGAGCGCGAAGGCGAAGGCATCGCCAAAGGCATATGGCCAAAAGACGGAGCCGTACCAACCGTAGTTACGATATCCACGCCAGTAGCGGCCATCTGCGTAGCGATGATGCCAGAAACCGTTGCGCGCAAATCCGTGACCGTATCCGTGCCGGCCGAAGTCGCGCGTCATGCGTCCGGTTGCGGCCAGCGCGCGTCCATGCGCGGCGAATTGGCGATTTCCGGTGAAATGCCTGCCGCCGAATCCGTGTCCATGATTGCCTTGCGCAAAATGGTGGCCGCGAAAATGGCGACCGGCGAAGTTATGGCCGAAATGCCGGCCGCCGAAATGGCCAAAGTGACGTCCGCCGAAATGACCGAAGTGCCGGCCGCCGAAGTGTCCGAAATGGCCGCCACCGAAATGGTGACCGCCGAAATGGCCTCCGCCAAAGTGGCCGAAGTGTCCTCCGCCGAAATGGCCGCCACCGAAATGTCGGGCTTCGGCCGGGGTGGAAATGCTTAAAGAATTGAAGGCGATCAGCGAAACGCCGGCAATGATCGCCAAGCTCATCGCACGAAACATTTTATGGCTCCGACGTGACCGCGTCGCTGAGGCGCGGCTGGACTGGCTTGATGTTTAGATAGTGAACACTATGCGCCCGCATTTGTTCCACAATCGAACGCGTTTATCGTCGTTCCGTACCCCTCCGGACAATCACGCAGCGGCATAGCGTTTCTTTCTCAAGCTCCTGCCGATGGAAGATTATAGACACTCAGTTGGATTGCAGAACATGGGACTGCGTCGCGACATAGGCTGCCGGTCGCGTGATCCCAACAGTTGTCATCGGTATCACAGTGATCGGAGGAAGCGTGCGTCTGAACGTCGAGAAGTGATGTCGGGCGTTACAGAACGAAGGAAGTTCAAATTCCATGAGTAAAGAAATCTCGATAGGCGTGCTGTCCCAGGAAACGGGCGTGAAAGTCACCACAATCCGCTACTACGAAGGCATCGGACTGTTACCGCCTGCACCCAGAACCGACGGCAATCGTCGCATGTATGGTGTTAAAGCGGTCGACCGACTGAAGTTTATCCGCCACGCACGCGAGCTCGGATTCGAGGTTGATGTCATCCGAGAGCTTTTGAACTTGGCCGAACAACCTCAACGCTCGTGTGCAAAGGTGGACGCACTCGCCCGAGAGCATCTCAAGGCCATCGTGAGCCGCATAGAACGCCTTCAGGCGTTGAAAGCGGAAATGGAAACCATGATTAGAAAATGCGCCAAGGGGCGTATTGAGCAGTGCCGTATCATCGATGTGCTTTCGCATCATGAGCATTGCATCCATAAACAGCACT
>DASZVX010000038.1:0-14306 GCA_035547255.1 Hyphomicrobium sp. | reverse complement strand
CGGGTATCGCGGCGAGTTCATGGCCTGGGACCCGATCAAGCGCAGCAAAGTTTGGTCGATCAAAGAAAAGTTTCCGGTATGGAGCGGCGCACTCGTGACCGCCGGTGACGTCGCATTCTACGGCACGATGGATCGTTGGTTCAAAGCGATCGACGCGACCTCAGGAAAAGAGCTTTGGAAGTTCCGCGCGGGCTCGGGCTTTATCGGTCAGCCGACGACATTCTCCGGCGCCGACGGCACGCAATACGTCGCGATCATATCAGGCGTAGGCGGATGGTCGGGCGCTGTCGCCGTTGGCGAGATCGATCCGCGCGTTCGCAATGGCGCGCTCGGCTTCACCGGGGCCATGCAGGATTTGCCCGCATCGACAGTCGGCGGCGCCACGCTAACCGTTTTCTCTCTCCCAAAGAACCAGAAGAAGGCCGCTTCGGCGCAATGATCGCACAGGAGTACGGATATGCGTCCTGACAAGCTGAAAGCAATCGTCTGTGGCGGGATGCTGGTTTGCATGATGGCATCGCCGGTGCTGCTGAGTGCGCAGGAGCAGGAAAAAGGCCAGTCCGATAAGGCCGCCGACAAATCACCCGCCGCGCCACCGGCGACAAATCCGTCGGATGCGAACACCAATCCGACGCCCGATCAATTGCTGAAAGTGCCTGTCACGGCTCTTGCTCCAGGCGACGTCGATATTCGGCCGAAACTTCATCTGCCGGTAGCCGATGATCAAGCTGTGGAACGGGGCATGCAAAGCTTTGCGAGCTTCAACTGCGTTGGCTGCCACATGGGCAACGGCGGCGGCGGCATGGGGCCAGCACTGAGCAATCACGCATTCATTTACGGTTCTGCGCCGGAAAACATCTTTCTGTCGATCTATCAGGGACGGCCGAATGGCATGCCGGCCTGGGGCACCGTGCTTCCGGAAGACGCGATCTGGGATCTGGTCGCCTACATCAAGAACCTCAGCGACGCGCCGAAGACCCAGTGGGGTTCGACGACATCGGATTCCTCACCCGACATCGAACAGGTCCCGCTCGATGTGAAAGCGGTGCCCAATCCTTGGCAGTACACCCGGAAGTTCAGCAGAGGTCAAAATACACAGCAGTAGGTCTTTCCCTAGGCGGCCATCAGACAATGAAATCGGAAAGATCGATCTTATTTCACAAAGTGAAAAGTTCGCGTGCCGCTGCAAAGTGCAAAGGGCAAGCCCACGCCATCGCTTTTCTGCTGATCCTGGTGACAGACCTCGGAGTTGGCCCCGCCGACGCCCATGCGCCGCTCAATTACTTGACTGGCGCAGGGCCCCGGAACGTTTCGACGCTGACGTGGGGCGTATTGATTATCTCTATCATCGTCGTTCTGGCGACGACATCGCTCCTCTTGATCGCAATCTTTCGAAACTCCCGCTCGCGATCATCTGAGATTGGCGAACGGCGCGAGCTGATCGACCGGCTCGGAAATGCGATCCCTGCTATTTACGCTGGATTGATCGCATCGGCGCTGGTTCTGTTCGGCGTCACCATTTGGACGATGGTGACGCTCGCCGAAGTTGCGTCTCCGCCGAGCAAACCAAAAATTGCGATCGAAATCACGGG
The DNA here is from genome assembly GCA_035547255.1 of Hyphomicrobium sp. Taxonomy (GTDB): domain Bacteria; phylum Pseudomonadota; class Alphaproteobacteria; order Rhizobiales; family Hyphomicrobiaceae; genus Hyphomicrobium_B. The sequence continues at coordinate 12,714 of DASZVX010000038.1, read as the reverse complement.
TCACAAATGGTGGTGGGAAGCGCGCTACTTGAGCAATGAGCCGGAGCAAATCTTTACGACGGCAAATGAGATCCACATCCCTGTCGGTGAGCCGGTCGCCATCAAGCTGCGCAGCACCGATGTAATCCACTCATTCTGGGTTCCGGCGTTATCGGGTAAAACTGATCTCATTCCAGGTCAGATCAATACGACATGGATCCTCGCGGACCGCCCCGGAACCTTTCGCGGCCAGTGTACGGAATACTGCGGGCTGCAGCACGCCCACATGGGCTTTGAGGTCGTCGCAAGCTCGAATGCGGACTTCGAAAAATGGCGCCAAAATCAATTAAAAGGAGCGTCCGACGAGGCACTCGGCAATGAAGCCGGTCAACGCGCCTTCCAGCAAAAATGCGGTGTCTGTCACACGGTTCGTGGAACAACGGCCGGCGGCAGAGTCGGTCCCGATCTCACGCATTTGATGAGCCGAACGACAATAGTTGCGGCGACGCTGCCGAATAAACCGGGCTTTTTGTCAGGTTGGATCGCGGATCCCCAGCACGTCAAGCCGGGAAGCAAGATGCCTAAGCTGCAGATCAGCGGGAACGAGCTCGCCGCCATCAGAGATTACTTGCAGAAGCTCAACTGAGGTAGGCCGTGAGAGAGATCGAATACGATCGCGTGCCAAGAATTGCCGACAGCCGGCACGAGCCCGATACGGCGTTGCGTCTGAAGCGCTATTGGGAGGGAAGCTCGGGCATATATGGATGGTTCGCAACGGTGGACCATAAGAGGCTTGGCATTCGCTACATCGTCACGGCCTTCATATTTCTGGGACTCGGCGGCATCGAAGCCTTGATCATGCGCGTGCAGCTCGCGCAACCGAACGAGCACGTTCTGACGCCCGAACAATACAACCAGCTTTTCACGATGCACGGCGTCACGATGATCCTCTGGTACGCGCTGCCAATCCTGACCGGATTCAGCGTCTATTTGCAGCCGCTGCTGCTTGGATGCCGCGATATGGCGCTGCCGAGGCTCAACGCATTCACCTATTGGGTTTTTCTGTTTTCGGGCATCTTTCTCTATGCTGGATTCTTTGCCGGTGTCGGCCCCGATGCCGGGTGGTTCAATTACGTCCCGCTGGCGTCGATCGAGCAGAACCCTGGGCCGAACATCGATTTCTATGCCCTTGCGAACATCTTCCTTGGCATTTCGACCACGCTCGGCGGCATCAATTTCATCGTGACGATCCTGCGTTTTCGTGCGCCCGGAATGTCGATCAACCGCTTGCCGATCATGAGCTGGGGAACGCTCACGATCTCCGTCGGCAGCGTTCTGTCCGTGCCAGCCGTCAGTCTCGCGTTTTTTCTTCTTTGGATGGACCGGCACTTCGCCACGCACTTCTTCGATCCCGCGACGGGCGGCCAGCCGCTTCTTTGGCAGCACCTTTTCTGGCTCTGGGGACATCCCTGGGTTTACATCATCGTGCTTCCCGCACTCAGCATGGTCTCGCAGGCGCTGCCTGTGTGCTGTCGACGGCCCCTTGTCGGCTATTCGATGGTGGCACTCGCGACCATCCTGACGATGGTTCTCGGCTTCGGTGTTTGGCTCCACCACATGTTTGCGACGGGCCTGCCGAATATGGCGCTCGCATTCTTCAGCGCCGTTTCGATCCTCATCGCCATACCGAGCGCGGTATCTCTGTTCGCTTGGCTCGCAACCATCTGGACAGGAGAACCGGATTTCTCGACAGCTTTCTACTTTTTCGCTGGCTTCATCGTCGTCTTCGTCATCGGCGGCGTCTCCGGATTCATGACGGGCTCGGTACCGGTCGATTGGCAGCTGACCGACACCTACTTTGTCGTCGCTCACATCCACTACGTTCTGATCGGCTGGAATCTGTTTGCTGTTTTGGGCGCACTCTATCATTGGTTCCCTAAAATGAGCGGTCGCATGCTCGACGAGAAACTCGGAAAAATCAGTTTCTGGCTGATCTTCATCGGATTCAACGTCGCCTTCTTTCCGATGCACATCACAGGCCTCCTTGGGATGCCTCGCCGCGTTTACACCTATTCCGCCGACATGGGCTGGAGCACGCTCAATCTCATCACGTCGATTGGCGCCTTCGTGTTGGCGTTCGGCCTTCTTCTGACGCTGATCAACGTCATCAGAAGCCGCAGCGCTGGTAAAGTCGCGGGCGCCAATCCTTGGGATGCCGATACGCTCGAATGGACGACATCTTCTCCACCGCCGCCATATAACTTTGTCGTCATTCCGACAGTCTCGAGCCGCAGTCCGCTTTGGGAGGACCGTCTCGGGGTCGAAGAAGAAAAACGCTCGACGCCCAATCGTGGCCTTGTCCTCGATCACGGCAAAGAGACGCTCGGAACGACAATGCTCGACGCGGTTCCGGATGTCATCGTCAAGATGCCCGAAGACAGCCTCGCGCCTATCCTCCTGTCACTGGCATTGGCTGCGCTGTTCTCAACCATGATGCTTGAAGCATGGTGGTGGCTTGCCGCTTCGGCTTTAGCCATCCTCATCATCACGGTGTTTTGGCTTTGGCCACAGCGCGCGTTGGGAGAGACGGAAGGTGTCGCGCCATGAGGTCCTCGGCCGACATCTCCGTCGAACGTTTGCCGGTCGGCAGCATCGGTCACCACGCAACGGGATGGTGGGCGATGCTTGGCGTCATCGCGACAGAATCCGCATTATTCGGTTATTTGCTGTTCAGTTATTTCTATATCGCGGCCCAACCGCATACGGGAGTTTTTCCGCCCGAGCTGCCGCGCTTAACGCTAGCGCTCCCCAACACTATCATCCTGCTTCTAAGCAGCGTCACCGTCTGGCTCTGCGAACGTGCCGCGAGGGAAGGCAGGGAAAATTCCGAATTGCTGGGCATTTCTGCAACCCTCGCGCTAGGTATCATCTTCGTCATCGTTCAGATGTTCGAGTGGAAAAACAAAATGTCGTCGCTCCACTCGAGCGTCTATGGCTCGCTCTATTTTACAACGACAGGGTTCCATATGGCGCACGTTGCCATCGGCCTCTTGATGTTGGTCGCTGTGCTCGTGTGGCGTCTGCGCGGCTATTTCGGACCGCATCGACACGCCTACGTTTCGATCGCTGCCATCTATTGGCACTTCATCGACGCCGTTTGGCTTTGCGTTTTCTTCACGTACTACCTTGTTCCGTATCTGAGTGGTCAATCATGAATCGAGTTCGTAATCACGTGTCAGAGACAGCTTTTGATTTCGACAGCCACGCGTTCTTGGCTTTCATGTTGATGGCTGGACCGGTCGCGTGGTTGCTGAGTCTTTTCCTGAAATTCATTCTTGCGAGCAAAGCGTGTCTTAGGCCGAGTGATTTCACCAGCGGAATTTCGCAGCAAAGCCTGTTCATCATCATAGATATCGTTGCGATCGCAGTCATTTGCATCGCGGCCTGGTTCGCCTATCGCGAAGCACACGATACAGCCGCGCATTCGTTGGAAAAATTTCACCACGTCACACACGTTGGAGAAGCCCGGGAGCATTTTCTTGCGCTCTGGACACTTCTCATTTCTGCACTTTTCATTTTAGCGATGATCTTCGGACTCGTCGCCGACGTAGCGGTAAGCCCATGCGCGTTATAGGTCACCGCGTGCTCGCTGGTTGTGCGATTGTCGTTCTCGCCATGACGATCAGCGGCTGCGATGGCTGGACGCATCCGCCTCGATCAAGCTTCGGAGATGCGGTGAAAGGTTCGAAGCTTATCCGCAATTTTGGATGCGGCACTTGCCACACGATTCCCGGTGTCGAGGGCGCCGACGGTAACGTCGGGCCGCCGCTCGATGCGATAGGGCGTCGGATTTACTTGGCTGGAACGCTGCCGAACACACCTGACAATATGATGAAGTGGCTACGCGATCCTCAGCGTTTCGCGCCGGGGACGGTTATGCCCAACATGGGTTTGAGCAGCGATCAAGCCCGCGATGTCACTGCATATCTCCAGACATTGCAGTAATTGTGCGAGGTGAAGACGTGCTTATCGGACGCGCGCTAAGTTTCATGATCCTTCTGGCGGCCTCACTCTTGCCGCTAACGGACGCGCCGAATGCATCTGCTCGTGAGCTTCGCGTGTGCGCCGACCAGAACAATCTGCCGTTTTCGAAGAGTGATGGTTCGGGATTCGAAAATCGGATTGCCAACATCATCGCTGCCGAGCTTGGCGCCAGCGTGCAATACACCTGGCATGCACAGAGGCGCGGATTTATTCGGACGACCCTCAATGCTGGCCTTTGCGACGTGATCATGGGCGTTCCATCATCCATTCACATGTTGCGACCGACGAGACCCTATTACCGGTCAAGCTATGCTTTCGTTCAGCGGGCTGACGCAAAGCCCGTCACCAGCTTCAATGATCCGCGTTTGAAGACGCTTCGGATCGGTGTGCAGCTCATTGGCAACGATGGGGTAAATACACCACCGGCTCATGACCTGGCGCGCCGCGGCATCGTCGAGAATGTCCGGGGTTATCTCGTGCAAAACGATTATTCAGAGAAGGAACCGCTGGCACCTATTATCGAAGCCGTAGCCAAAGACGATATCGACGTCGCGATTGCGTGGGGGCCAACCGCCGGATATTTCGCGGCCCGGCAACCTGTCTCTCTGAAGGTTACGCCCATAGCCCTCGATCCGACAGCGCTCGATCTTGCATTGACTTACGACATTTCGATGGGCGTTCGAAAAGATGATTTGGCGCTACTCGATGAACTCAATCAAGCTATCGCCAACCGAAAAGATCAGATCGACGCTGTATTGGCCAAGTACGGCGTTCCAAATGTTGCACATAAATAAACTCAAGAGGAGCGGTATTGCGACATGTAACAATAACCGCTGATCGATCTGCTCGAAGGCCGCTGATTGTCTCTGCCGTCCTTCTCACCTGTCTTATTGGCGGACTGATCTTCAACATAGCATTCGACAAGCGCTTTAGGTCAGCCGCGGCTATCGGAGAGCATCTCGATCCTGCTTTCACGTTGGTCGACCAGAATGATCATCCGTTTACAAACGCCGCGTTTGCAAGCAAACCGCGCGTCATTCTCTTTGGCTACACAGGCTGCGCCGACATTTGTCCGACAATGCTTTCCGCACTCGCCGGCAACATTTCGGAACTTGGGATCTCGGCTGCGAATGCAACATTCGTATTTATGACGGTCGATCCGGAGCACGACACGCCGCCGCGTTTGAAAACTTATCTCGCGCAATTTTCGCACAAGCTGGTTGGCCTCACCGGAAAACCGAACGATGTTCTCAACACCCTTGGGGCATACGGCGTCTATCGCAAGCGACACGCCGATGGGTCCATTGACCACTCAGCGGTCGCGTTTCTCATCGATGCGCGCGGGCGCTTGCGGGACCGCATCAAGGAAAATCAGATTGGATCAAGCGTAACGCTGTCAAAGTTGCAGCGGCTAATCGGCAGCCCCGGACACGGCGTGATGAAAGAGAACGAGGGATCCAGCTAAATACGCCAGCGCGCCCCAGCTCGCCATCAGAACGCCTCCGAATCTTTGATCCGCAAGAGGCGAAAACCCGAAAGCACCTCGACATACTTCCGGATCATAGAAAGTACGCGACGAGATGGCGAGAAAGCTCCCCAACAGTGTCATATGCATAAAAATCAGGAATAACGTAGCTGCACCCAGCAAGGGGGCGCTATTGAATGCGGCGTACCAGACGATGAAACCGACAACCAAAAAAGAGATCTGTTCGAGCGCATAGACACGCCAGTCAGTCGCAGCCCAGTCGTGAAAATAGGGGACATGCCAGCCGAGCACGACCGCCATATCGATTACCATTGCGCAGATCACCAGTGCTGCCGGGATCGAGCTACGCACGATGCGAGAGATTCCATACGCGATCAAAGGCGCAGCAAGGGCTACCACTCCGAGGTGCACAATCATGCCGGGCGAAAAAGCCGTTCGCGAAAGAGCGGGCAACGGCCCGAGCCAAAGGAAGGCGAGAATGACGAGGCCGCAGAGCAAGTACCAGGGCATGCCGACCCCATGCGGTTTTGCCGCTTCAGCCCAGCCTGCTCTGCCAATCCCGATCATCTGGGGATTCGAAAGTTACCTCGTTCCTTGAGGTGAAACGCAACCGGCCACCTCGCAGATCCTCTTAATGTGAAGCACCGCCCTTACCGAGCGGAATAGACCGCAAAACGAACGCCAGCGGTAGAGCGACAAGGCACAGCATCGCCAATATCCAGAACGTATCGATGTAAGAGAGGAGGGTGGCCTGTTTGAGAATGGTCTGCTCTACCAGAGCGTAGGCTCGATGCGCCGCATCGGCAGCCGTGTAATGATTATTCTCGAACACTCGAGTGGCGTGCTGAATGGCCGCCTGGAAATGGATATTCGAAGGTATTGCATGCTCGACGAGCCGGCTCTGATGGAATTGCTGCCGCTGCTGCAGCGACGTCTGCACTAACGCTAGGCCAACACTGCCGCCGACATTCCTTGCGATATTTATCAGCCCCGCCGCTTGATTCGTTTGCACGCCTTTGAGACCGGCATAAGACGCGGTCGTGATGGGAATAAAAAGAAACGGCAAGCCCGCCGAGGTGAACATGCGTGTCCAGATTGCATACCATAACGAGAGATCAGGGCTTAATCCGGTCAACGTCCACATCGACGACCCGACAATGACGAGACCCAGGGCGATCAAATATTTCGGCTGGATCTTATCCGTCAGATAGCCTGCAATGGGCATCATGACCATCGTCATGAGGCCACCTGGCGAAAGCGACAACCCGGCAAGGGTCGCGTCGTAGCCGAATTCGTTCTGAACAAGCTGCGGCATGAGCTGGATCGAGCTAAAAAGTACGCCGCCAGTCACCAGCATCATCAGGAAACACATGCCGAACTGACGCGCTCCAAGGAGGCGTACCTCTACGAGCGGGTGCCGACGCGTAAGCTCCCAAGGGATGAAAAAGATCAGCGCTGCAGCGGATATGCATGCGAAAAAAACGATGAAGTCCGACTGGAACCAGTCGCTGCGCTGGCCTTCGTCGAGAACGACCTCCAGAGCGCCGAGGCACAAAGCGATGAGTGCAAAACCAATAAAGTCGAAGTTCAGAGACTTTCGAGGCGAGCGCGTCTTCCTCTCGCCGTTTTTTCCTTCGTGCACGAAAGTTCCAACAAGAAACAGCGACAACAGACCCATCGGAATATTGATGAAAAAGATCCAATGCCACGTCGAATAATCGGTGATGAAGCCACCGAGCGTCGGACCGATCGTCGGGGCAACGACGACTGCAAGGCCGTAGACTGCGAAAGCACTCCCGCGCTTTTCAGGTGGAAAAGCATCGGCAAGAATTGCCTGTTCGCTAGGCGCTAATCCTCCGCCGCCGAGACCCTGGAGCACGCGGAAGAAGATCAAGGATCCCAAACTCCACGACAATCCGCAGAGTAACGAGCTCGCCGTGAACAGTGCGACGCACGTCATATAGAATTTCTTGCGTCCTATTAGCTGCGAGAACCACGCGCTGGCCGGCAAAATCACCGCATTCGCAATGAGGTAGCTGGTCAATATCCACGTCGCCTGATCGTAAGACGCGCCCATACTGCCAGCGATGTGGCGCAGCGCGACATTGGCGATGCTGACGTCGAGCACCTCCATGAACGTCGCAATGGAAACAATAAACGCGATGACCCATGGATTGATGCCCGATGGGCTCCTCGATTTCGCCGGTGCACTCATCGCACTTTTACTTCCGGGACGACGGACATTCCGGGTCCGAGCGTAAGTTCGGGCGGGACATCGTCGATCTCGATTTTGACAGGGATGCGCTGCACGACCTTCACGAAATTTCCGGTCGCATTTTCCGCCGGCAGCAGACTAAAAGCCGTCCCGGACCCCGACTGCAGACTCGCGACGTGACCTTTCAATTCCCGGTTGGGATATGCGTCGACCTCTATCGACACGGGCTGGCCAGGGCGCATATCCGTGATCTGCGTCTCCTTGAAATTCGCCGTAACCCAGATGTGGCTTGGAACAAACATCATCAGGTTCTCGCCCGGCTGCGCGTACTCGCCTTTGGCAGCGGTGAGCTGGACGACCCGCCCTGACTGCGCGGCTGTTATCCGGGTATAGGAAAGTTTGAGAGCTGCCAGCGCACGGTCCGCTTCGGCGGCTTTTACGCTTGCGATTGCGCTGAGCTTTTGCGCCTGCAGTGCGCCGACCTGCTTCTTCGTAGCTTCCACCGTCGCTCGTGCGCGCGACGCAGTTGCCTGTGCTTGCTGCAGTTGGGACTCGGTCTGCTCGGCGCGCTGCACGGTACCGACGGCCGTCTGCACAAGCTTCTGCGCCCGATCGTTCTCCTGCTTTGCGAACACCAGAGCGGCTTGTGCATCAGTTTGTTGTTCTTCAGCGGCTGTTACCTGAGCTTCTTCAGCGGCGATTTGGGCGTCGCTGTTCACGACCGCCGCCTTGGCTTGCGCGAGGCGCGCTTCCGACTGGTTAAGGGATGCAAGATAATCTCGGTCGTCGATCTGAACGAGAAGGTCGCCCGCCCCGACCTTTTGATTATCAGTGACTTTCACATCGCCGACATAGCCCGCCACTTGCGAACTGATTGCGAACTGCCGTGCGTCGATAAAGGCATCATCAGTCCATTCATAATGACGCGCGCGTAACCACCACAGCGTTCCCGCAATGATGGCAGCAACAAAAATCACGGCGCCGATACTGACGAGGAGCCAGTGTGTGCGAACGAACTCACCAATGCGAAGGGGCTTAGCTTCGTGTTCGTCTTCGGCGCCGTCGTCACGAAGCTTATCGTCGTTGTCAGCGGGTCTGCGCTGGTCCATCGGACTGATCCAGAGGCAATTCACCCGCTCCCGATCAGAAACAGCCCGCAGGCGTTCCTGGTTCCACGAGACGAGCCTGCGGATACGTCACGCGCATTTCAGAAGACGCGCGGTTTTATTTCAATCGCATCCGGCCTGTGCAGTGGAGTAATAGTCGATCGGATAAAGCGCGATCTCACCGCTTAGGAACAGGACCGACCTGATCCGGATTGCAGTCCGAAAACCGGTAAGTGAGACGAGGTTCTGCCAGCGTTGGCATGCTCGAGGCAAAAAAGATGTGCGAGCCTGCATAGCTAGGCTGGCGACATGTATCTGGCGGATGGGAAATCTGGTGGACGGCCGCCGCATTCCCCTAGTACCAATGCTTGCAGCAATGGGTTGGCGGGCATGCCGCCGCGCAATGGATGTACTTGTTCAGGTCTCGCAACTCATGCCAGGCCTCAAGACGGGTCCGCATGGCAACAATCAATCAGATCCTTATTGGCGGGATCGCCCCGCTAGGCCCGCAGGCAATTCCGAGCGGCATCCGCAAATCCCCAGTCAATGGGCGCATCTTTCTCGGCCACGAAGGTTTGATGGGGGATGCACAAGGTGATCGCCAGCACCACGGCGGACCCGAGAAGGCGTTGCATCACTACGCCTTTGATCATTACGCGTATTGGCTCGGCATAATCGGCGAACGCACGATCCTCGATCAACCCGGTGCTTTCGGCGAAAATCTGTCGACCACCGGACTGACGGAAGACGAAGCCGCGCTCGGCGACACGTTTCGGATCGGACAAGCCGTGATCCAGATCAGCCAAGGTCGGCAACCTTGCTGGAAGTTGAACGCCCGCTTCGATGTTTCCGATATGGCTCTACGGGTTCAACGTACGGGCTTCACCGGCTGGTACTATCGCGTCATCGAGAATGGCTTTATCGACGTCGGAGACGAACTCGTGCTCGTTGATCGCCTGTCTCCCGATTGGACCATCCGCCGGATGTGGCGAGCGTTTTATGTCGATACGATGAACCTTGACGAACTCACCGCGATGTCGGAGCTCACGCACTTGTCGGAGAGTTGGCGCGCACAGGCGCGAAGGCGACTCAAGACCCTCGAGGTTGAGAATTGGTCGCGGCGCCTCCAAGGAATTTGAATCCCGAGGGGCGATGAAGAAAGGGTCCACAGCCACACTAAATATGAAGAGCGGCGCGAAACAAGGAAAAATCGAAGAGTCTCCCTCTCAGCTGATAGACGCGAAGATCGAAGAGCTAAGCGATTGGCGAGGCGAGATGCTCGCTCGGATCCGGATGCTCATCAAGCAAGCCGACCCTGAGGTCGTCGAGGAGTGGAAGTGGAGAGGCGTGCCCGTGTGGTCGCATGCCGGAATTATCTGCACCGGCGAAACGTACAAGAATGCCGTCAAAATGACCTTCGCCAAGGGCGCCTCGTCGGAGGATCCTTCAGGCCTCTTCAACTCCAGCCTCGAAGGCAACACCCGACGGGCCATCGATTTTCGCGAAGGCGACAAGATTGATGAAAGGGCGCTGAAGGCGCTCATTCGTGCGGCTGTCGCGCTGAACATTTCGGTGCAAGCTGCCGCTAGACTTGCCCGCTCTCGGAAAAAATAAAAGGAACGCTTGAGCTACAACAACGTGACGCTCGTGCAGCCCAAATTCATGCGCGTTAATTGCGAGAATATATTACGGCTCGACACAAACTGATCTATATCAGTCAATACTATAAGGCGGCAGGACGTAATTGGAATTACGCTATAAAAGTTTGCAGCGGGCCGATAAAAATAAAATCCGACCCACTGCACATCCATCTCGTCTCAGCGAACCACCGTCACGGGGATATGAGATTTGTTCGTCACCTCATTCGAGACAGAGCCGCCCAACAACCGCGGAAGCGCTCCTCGATTACGGGTCCCCACGACAACGAGGTCGGCCTCTGTCTTATCCGCGCAGAGCAGAATAGCGCCCGCCACGTCTCTCGCTTTGATTTCAATGCGATTGACAGACGTAACGCCGAGTTTTTCCGCGACCTGCGCAGCAGAATCGAGTTTCTCGGCAACCTCTTCATCGCTCCACAACGGCCACACGCCGCCGCGATCGACGGTATAAGGGGCAACACTGACGTACGTCAGCGTCGCGTCCGTAGCCTTCGCGAGCTTTGCAGCAAATTCGACCGCTGTTTCTGAATGAGCGGTGCCGTCCGTCGCGCATAAGATTTTCTTCGGCATGACCCCATCTCCTATTCATGGCGTAGGCCGATAAATCGACCCAAGACGCAATGCCACACTCCACTTTTCTTTATTGGGATATGGAGAGCATGAGAACCGTATTCAAGGAATACAGACTTGGTCCTGCGCTGCGGCAAAAGAGATATCGATGAGGGTGCGCAGAGATATCAAATAAGCAATTTCAATTATGTCTCAATAATACTTAATTCCGGCAGGCAAAAGACAAGCGTACGAAGCCTACCGGCCGTTTGAGTTCTTATCTCAGGCGACCGGCCAAACCCCAAGATCGCTTGCCACTTCGCTAATGTGCTTTATCAGTTCGGTCTGAGCTCCGCGACCGACTTGCCCGAGCGGCCGACGCGATTTAGAATCGATGCAAGGGCAAACAGAAGGCCAGAATTTGCCTATGGAAATGGCCGACCTGAAGCATCTCATCGATACCGTTCGCGATGAGCTCCAATCGATCCCGCATCAAGGCAAAGTTGCGGACTACATCCCCGAGCTCGCGAAAATCGATCCCAAGAAATTTGCGATCTCCATTACGAATCTGAAGGGCGAGACGGTCTCCACCGGAGACGACAACGAGCATTTCTCGATACAAAGTATCTCCAAAGTCTTCAGCCTCGCCCTCGCGCTTGGCAAAGTGGGCGACGGGCTATGGAAGCGTGTCGGACGCGAACCTTCGGGCAGTGCTTTCAATTCGATTGTCCAACTCGAACACGAACGGGGAATTCCTCGCAACCCTTTCATCAATGCAGGCGCCATTGTCGTCGCCGACATATTGCTCTCCGGACATCGGCCTCGCGAGGCGATCGCGGAGATCCTGAGGTTCGTGCGCATCGCCGCAAACGATGAAACAATCATGATCGATCCATCGGTAGCGCGGTCCGAGCAGGCGACCGGCTTCCGCAATTTCGCTCTCGCGAGCTATATGCGCTCGTTCGGAAACCTGTATCACCCGATCGAGTTGACGCTCGGCGTCTACTTTCATCAATGCGCAATAGAGATGACCGCCCGGCAGCTTTCCGAAGCCGGAGTTTTCCTCGCAAACGGCGGCCGCGACCCACGCAGCGGCTTGACCATCGTGTCGAAAGAGAGAGCGCGCCGCATCAATGCCGTGATGCTAACCTGCGGCCACTATGATGGATCGGGGGACTTCGCATATCGCGTTGGACTGCCCGGCAAGAGCGGTGTCGGCGGCGGCATCTTGGCGATTGTTCCCGGAGAAGCCTCTATTGCCGTCTGGTCCCCTGCTCTTAATGCGCGCGGAAATTCGTTGTTGGGAACGCGCGCCTTGGAACTCATCGTGCGCGAAACCGGCTGGTCGGCATTTTGATCGACGACGGCTAAAGGTCGATTACCCGTCGCGCAAGCAGACCGCCCCGGTGGAAGATCCGTCGCGTATGACATATAAGGGTTTCAGGGTTCGACCGTTCGGCGAACCGTATATCGCCCTGAAATGATATGCATTAAAATCCCGGAGATCCGCTGATGAATACACAGATCCTGGAAGACTGGTCGCCGCGCGTCCTCAGCGTCCTCCGGATTGTTACCGCAGTGCTCTTCCTCGAACATGGCCTGCAAAAGCTTTTTGGATTTCCGCCCCGTCCAGAGGGGGCACCAGGCCCCGAGATCGTCTCTCTCCTTGGAGCTGCG
>DASZVX010000037.1:0-18103 GCA_035547255.1 Hyphomicrobium sp. | reverse complement strand
CTTTTTGAAGCAATAATCGTGTCTGCGCGAGCTGTCCCGGATCGGCATCATAAAGCGCGAGATATTCCCCGATGTCCTCGATCGAGAAGCCAAGGTTGCGCCCGCGCAGGATCAGCATCAGCCGCGCCCGATCGCGTTTCGAATATTGCCGCGTGGTTCCGGCGCGATGAGGTGAAATAAGACCGCGGCTTTCGTAAAATCGAATTGCGCGCGCCGTGACTCCGAATTCTTTCGCGAGTGCGGAGATCGAATAAATGGCTTCTCCCCGCGCCCGATCCGGCGTCTTGCCGCTCATTTGGTCTTGCCGCGCTTGGTCTCCTCGGCGGCAAGCTCCTTTTTCGACAGTTTACCGATCATCGTTTTCGGCAGGCTGTCGCGGAACTCGATCTCTGCAGGCATCTCGATTTTCGAGATCTTGGGTCCGAGATGTTTCAGGATGTCGGCGGCGGTCGCCGTCATCCCGGCTTTCAATTTGATGAAGGCCTTCGGTGCCTCGCCCCGGTAGGCATCCGGGATGCCGATCACCGTCACTTCCTCAACGGCCGGGTGCTCGTAGATCGCTTCTTCGATGCGGCGCGGATAGACGTTGTAGCCGGAGCAGATGATCAGGTCCTTGATCCGGTCGACGATCGAGAAATACCCGTTCTTGTCCATGATGGCGACGTCGCCGGTCCGCAGAAATCCGTCGACGAACTGCTTCTCCGTCTCGGCGGGCTTTTTCCAGTAGCCCTTCATGATCTGCGGACCCTTGGCGCAAAGTTCGCCCCGCTCGCCTTGCGGCACCTCTTTCGTCGGATCGTCGAGATCGCGGAGAGAGATGATCGTGCCGGGAAGCGGCGGCCCGATCGAACCGGCGACGGGGTCCATGTGAACGGGATTGCACGTCAGCACGGGTGAAGCTTCGGAGAGGCCATAGCCTTCGACCACCTTAGACCCAGAAACCGCTTCGAACTGGAGCTTGATCTCGTGCGGGAGCGGCGCGCCGCCGGAAATGCAAAAGCGTAACGACGAGACGTCGTAGGATTTGAAATCCGGATAATGGAGCATGGCCGTGAAGATCGTCGGCACTGCGGGCAAGACGGTCGGCTTTTCGCGATCGATGAGTTTCAGCGCGTCGATGAGCTTGAAGCGTGGAATGAGGAGGATCTTCGCGGCCAATTCGATGGCCATGTTCATCACCACCGTCATCGCGAAGACATGGAACAGCGGAAGCGCTCCGAGAATGCTCTCTTCGCCCGGCTTCAGATTGACGCCCCAGGCCATGATCTGCGCTGTATTCGCCGTGAGGTTCGCGTGCGTCAGCATCGCCCCCTTCGGCGTCCCGGTCGTCCCGCCCGTATATTGAAGGACGGCGACGTCTTCTTTCGCATCGATCTGAACGGGAGCGGGCGCTTTGCGCGTCGCGGCAAGCCCGGCCCCGTCGATGACTTTGTCCGCAGCCCGCGACTTGGTGACGTCCGCGATCTCGCTACGTTTGAAAATCGAAAACAGCAGGCCTTTGAGCGGCGGCAGGACGCTTCGAAACGGCACGACGATGGTGCGTCGAATTACACCACGCGCCATGAGCTCTTCGAGCTTCGGGAACAGGGCGGCCAAGTCATGCGTGACCATGACCTCGGTTTCGCTGTCGTTCGCCTGAAAGGTAAGCTCTTCCAGAGTATAAAGCGGATTAAAATTAACGACCGTGCCGCCGGCTTTGAGTATTGCATAATAATACACGATGAATGTCGGCGTATTGGGGAGAAATAGTCCGACTTTCGTGCCGCGGCCGATTCCCATCTGCTGCAAACCGGCGGTCACGCGATCGACCTCCGCCGCGAGATCGGCGTATGTTGTTACACGCCCAAGGAAGCTGATGGCCGTATTACGCGGAAAACGGCGCGCAGCCCGTTCCAGAAGGTCCGGCACCGGCCCGGTTGGAATGGGCATGTACCAGTCGATCTCGGGCGGATAAGAGGCAATCCAGGGCGGGGGAGTGGACGCGGGCGGCTGGGCTGCTTCAGGCGTCATGGTCGTCCGGTTCGGTGAGGTGCTTGGCCAAGTCGAATTTATTCCGACTCCCGTTGCCATTTTTCAGCGCAGGAGTCGCGACCGATTGAACTACTTTTGAGGGGCGAAGGCTAGCCGATGAGGGCCCCGCTCGTAGCGAAAAATCGGCCTTTGAACAGGGAGTTCCGGGCATTTCGGGAGGGAGATTTAGACCCGCGACCGTCCGCTGCTGGACTTGGCAGACGTTTAAGGATAAGTGACCCCCCCGCTTGCTGATGTAGTGGTCTTGATTTAGGTAGAAGCCAAGCAAAACTGGCCCGTCGCAGAAGTCTGCGAGGGTGGGAGAGGCCAATGGACGAAGTCGCGACGAAGGTTATCGATATCCTCAAGAAGCATATGAAGGAGCCGCGCGACGATATCTCGCTCGACACCCAGCTTACTGATCTCAAGATTGAGTCCCTTGATCTTGCTATGATCGTATTCGACATCGAAGATGGTTTCGGTATCGAAATTCCCTACAATGCCAACGAGGAAGTCGAGGCGTTCAAGACCGTCGGCTCCGTCGTTGATCGCGTCAAATCGTTGATTGCGGCAAAGCAGGCGTCTGCCGCTAAAGCTTAACGATTTCGACGGCAAACTTCCCACGAAAGCGAACACTGCGGACGCCGGTCATGGCCGGAGCGTCCGCAGAGTCGTGAGATGAGAAAGAGCGGAGTAATGTCGAAGAGTAAACCGGGCCGGCGCGTCGTAGTTACGGGCCTTGGAGTCGTAACACCGATCGGCACGACGGTCGACGAGTTCTGGGCAGGGCTGAAAGCTGGAAAATCCGGCGTCAGCGAGCTTGGCGGTTTCCCTCTCGACGATCTCAAGATCCTGATCGCCGCACAGATCAAGGATTTCGATCCGAAGCAGCGCCTGAAACACTTCAAGCGCGATCGCATCATTACTCTTGCCGACCGCTATTCCTGGTTCGCCGCGACGGCCGCCGACGAAGCCGTGCGCATGTCGGGGCTCGAACTGCCGGAGGCTGACCCCTATCGCTCGGCCTGCATTATCGGCTCGGGTGCCGGCGGCCTCGTCACGTTCGAAACCGCGTATCGCGATCTTTTCATTCATAACAAGCGCGCCACTCATCCGTTGACGCTGCTGCGCATCATCGGGTCGTCTGCGGCGGCTCATGTCGGCATCGAGTTCGGCGTCAAGGGTCCGACCTTCGCGACCTGCTCGGCCTGTTCGACGGCGACACACGCCATCGGCATTGCCCGCGATTATATTCGCGACAACGTCGTAGACGTCGCGATTGCAGGCGCCTCCGAGTCCGTCATCAACTACGGGACGATGAAGGCTTGGCAGGCGCTGCACGTACTGTCGCCGGAGGGCTGCTTCCCGTTCGCGAAGAAGCGCAACGGAACGGTGCTGGCGGAAGGCGCGGGCATTCTGGTGCTCGAAAGCCTCGAGCACGCACAGGCGCGTGGAGCGACGATCCTCGCCGAGCTTTGCGGATACGGCATGGCGTCGGACAGCCAGGACATGGTGAAGCCTACCGTCGAAGGTCCAAGCGTCGCCATGCGCGACGCGCTGGAAGACGCAGGGCTCAAGCCGGAGCAGATCGACTATCTGAATGCTCACGGCACGGCGACGATGGACAACGACATCAACGAGACGAAGGCGATCAAGAACGTCTTCGGGGATTACGCCTACAAGCTTCCGATCTCGTCGACCAAATCGATGCACGGGCACCCGCTCGGCGCTGGCGGTGGCATTGAGGCCGTTGCCTGCATCAAGGCGATGCAGGAAGGCTGGGTGCCTCCGACGATCGGCCTCGATGAGCCGGGCGAGGGCTGCGATCTCGACTACATCCCGAACGTCGGCCGCGACAAGAAGGTCACCTACGCGATGTCCAACTCCTTCGCGTTCGGCGGCCTCAATGCGGTGATGATTTTCGGTCCCCCGCCGGCCTGACGAGGGTAGGCGCTAACGCCCAGCTGAAAAGTGCTTTTTTTCCCGAACGCTCGATTTGCGGATGATGAGCCGCGAGACGGCGCGTGAGCCTTAGGCGAACAATCGGCAGATGCGATTTGGCGCTTCTCGTGAAATTTGTTCGGCTTTGGCGCCCTTGAGACCCTTGAAGACTGCGGCCCGCAATGAGAGACTTGCTCCTTGCGGCCGCATCTCGTCCCGGTCGCGCAGGCCTTGAGGGGTTGAGGCGTATGCGAAAGATCATAATCCGGGTCGGAGGCGTGGCAATTCGCGCGAAATTGCTGGATACGCCGACTGCGGAGAGAATTTGGGCCGCACTGCCTATCGAAGCCGCCGCCAGAACCTGGGGCGAGGAAGTCTATTTCGACGCACCCGTATCCTCTGCCGCAGAGCCCGATGCCCGCGTTGTGGTCAAACCTGGTGATATCGCTTTCTGGCCGGATGGCGATGCCATCGCAATCGGCTTCGGACCGACTCCTCTTTCGCGGACGCGCGGGGAGATCCGCCTTGCCGGACCATGTAACGTCTGGGCCAAGGCCCTGGACGATGTCCGCCAGCTCAAGTCCGTCCATCCCGGCGTCGCGATTTCCGTCCAAGAAGATGGCTGACGGCAGCCGTCAAAACCAGTGCGATACCGGACGCATGGCGTGAGTCTGAAATCTATCGCGTGCATCGAGGATTTGCGCCGGCTCGCACACCGTAAGGTGCCGCGCGAGTTCATGGACTATTACGAGTCGGGCTCCTATTCGGAAGAGACCTTACGCGCCAATCGCGACGATCTCTCCAAAATCAAAATCCGCCAGCGCATTCTGAGAGGCGCATCCGATCGCGACCTCTCGCAGACGCTGCTCGGCAAAACCAACCCGCTCCCTCTGGCACTCGCGCCGGTTGGCTTGACGGGGATGGCCTATCGCGATGGTGAGATCGCAGCCGCCCGCGCGGCCGAGAAGGCAGGCATTCCATATACCCTCAGCACGCTTTCGATCTGCTCGATAGAAGACGTTGCGGCTGCTGTCGAGAAGCCGTTCTGGTTCCAGCTCTACTTCATGAAGGACCGCGATTTCATTGCCGATCTGATCGACCGGGCCCGCGCCGCCAACTGCAGCGCGCTGGTTTTGACGGCCGACCTGCAGGTTCTCGGACAGCGTCATCGCGACATCCACAACGGTATGACTGTGCCGCCGCGCATTCGGCCGCAAACCATTGCGCATGTCCTTTCAAAGCCCGCGTGGATCGCGGGTGTGCTTCTCGGCAAGCGCCGGACGTTTGGCAACGTCCACGGGCGCATCGCCGGAACCGAGCATCTCAGCTCCTACATGGATTGGATCAACAGCCAGTTCGATCAGGCGCTTTCCTGGGATGACGTCGCCTGGATCAAGGAGCGCTGGCCGGGAAAGCTCATCGTCAAAGGCATTCTTGACGTCGAGGATGCGCGCGAAGCGGTCAAGGCCGGCGCCGACGCTATCGTCGTATCGAACCACGGCGGCCGCCAGCTTGACGGTGCGGCATCATCGATTTCGCTCCTGCCTCGCATTGTCGACGCCGTGGGCTCTGAAACCGAGATCCTGTTCGACGGCGGTATCCGCTCCGGCCAGGATGTTTTTCGCGCTCTGGCGCTTGGAGCACGGGCCTGCTTGTTGGGCCGCGCTTACCTTTATGGAGTCTGTGCAGCGGGCGAGCAGGGGGCGAGCAAGGCAATCGACATCATCGCCAAAGAACTCGACGTTACGATGGCGCTTGCCGGAGTCCGCAGGATTGCCGATATCGGCAGATCGTCTCTCGTCGATATGAATTGAACGGAACGCTATCGCTTGCGCGGAAACATGAAAGCGCGCGATTGCCGAGGCATTTGAATGGCATCGTAAAACCCGACGGCGTCGGGTGCGGATAAAAGCAGGCACATTGCTTCCGGTCCTGCGGCACGCCGCGTTTCTTCGATCAATTGCCGGCCGATGCCGCGGTTTTGGTAGGCTCGGTCGACGGCGAGATCGGAAAGATAGCAGCAGTAAGCGTAGTCCGTCAGCGAGCGTGCAACGCCGACGAGCGCGCCACCGTCGCGTGCGACGATGACGAGATTTGAGCCGGCAAGCATACGGGCGATGCGGTCGCGGTCGCCTGCCGGTCGGCGTTCGGCAAGACCCGAGCTTTTGAGGATGCCGATGAAAGCGTCGGGATCGAGGTCGCTGATCTTTTGATAGTCAATGCCCATGATCGCGAACGACGCACCTATCCCGGGACTCTATTGGAGGCCAAGTAGCTGAGAAGTCTTCGCGGCCACGTGCGTCTCACCGCTAGACTTTGGTCGTCCGCCACAACAAGGCCGGTTAGAGAAACAAAGCGTCTATAATCCTCACGAACGAAGTCCGCGACAAGCTTTCGATCTTCGCTGGTAGGCTCTGATGGGAAAGCCAACTTGGGGCGGAGGAACTCTCGTTTTGGGCCAGCGTCCGGAAACGGGCTGATACCCAGAAACTGCGAGATTTTGGTCAGAGTTTCCTTGTAGTTGTCGTGCAGATCTTTGGAGCGAATGAACAGAAGTTGCTTGCGCGGGAACAATGCCAATGCTCTCGCGACCTGCTCTCCGTAAAGGCACCGTTCCAGGTACGTATATACGCGGTGCTCCCGTGAATTCGGCGGGATACTAACCAGCCTTTGCCTGCCGTCGCGTATCGCCTCGGCAAACGGCAGCGTATCCCAGTTTCGAGCCCATTCCATGCACCAATGCGAGAACGCCCTTTCGAACGGGTCCCTGAACAGAAAGATTAGCTTTGCGCGAGGATTGTATCGCGCGATGCGTTCTAGGGAAGGTGGCCAAAACATATAGATCGGAGTGACGTCATAGCGGATTGTGGGCCCGTCGTCGGCATTGAAAAAGCTATGTAGGTATTCGTAGTTGGGCGACGTCCAATCGATTTCCTCATTGTCAAAGAAGTGGATTTCTTTTTGAGAAGGGTTCGACAATTGCGGATGCTCGGCGAAATGAGCATAGAGGCTCGTAGTTCCGCCTTTCTGGGTACCGCAAACAAAGACGTTGACGAGCTTATTCACTGCGGTGCCCCCGGTTTCCAGTCAACTCTCTCCGCACGGCATGCGGCCCATATCGATAATCCCGGATCTAAATTGCTTGTCAAAGGCAGATTAGGCGGTCAGGAATAAATTGGCCGGCGCCCGTGCTGCCAAAAAACCTCTAAGAATGAAATCCGATTGGCGGTTCATCAGCCGCTTGCGTCGGAGCGCAACGTCAATTCCGAACGGCGACTCGTGCGCAGCCATTCAGATGTTTCAGGCTTCGCAAATGCAGATGGCCAGGGGATTGAGCGTGGCGCTCGACGGCTGGGCGATACATCCCGTGAGCACCCCGAAACAATCTCGATAAAGAGATGTTGTCGTGCTCGCAGTTGCGGAACCTCGTTGTGCTGCAGACGCGAAGCCGCAAGCTTGAAACTATACATATTGGTGATACTGCATAAGCCATTCGGCCTACTCGTGGCTCGCGTTCGGGCGTGCGAACAACACGCGACGCAATATTCGTTTCAGGCAGTGGACTCGTGAATGCGACGCGTCGCGAGGGACGAGCGTTGACCGCGAGGGCAGAGCCGTGACGATAGCCAATCCCAGTCATACCGATCAGGTTCCAAGCTCTGCGTTTCAGAAATTGGCGGACCGCACCATTTTGTGGTGGACCTCGATTGCTCAGAAACGCTCTGCGCCTTTTTTAATCGTTGGCGTCTGGTTCGTAGTTGCCGTGCCGCCCGCTCTTTTTCGCGGATATCATTATGTCGAAGGCCTGACGGTAACGATTGCACAGAGCGCTTTGCAGGAAGGATATTGGCTAACGCCGCACCTTCACAATTTGCGATGGATAGAGCGACCGACGTTGCTGTCATGGGTAATCGCGACGATAAGTTTTCCATTGGGTCACATCGATCCGTTCGTCGCGCGTCTCCCCACCATTCTCTCGCTCTTGGTCGGCTGTCTGCTCATTTGGCGAACATTGCGGTCGGTGGCGAGCGCGGGCGCTGCCTTGGTCGGAGCGGCGGCATTTTTGGCATCCCCCATCGTAATGAGATACTATTGGACATCCGTGGCGGACTTACCGTTGGCTGTCTTGTTGTTCGGCACTTTCCTTGTGTGGTGGCATTCATTCCGCGCTGGACGAATTACCGTAGGCCGCTGGATCTGCATCGGATGCCTCTTGGCGATCGCAGGACTACTCAAGGGGCCGCAGCCCGTGGCTTACTTTTTCCTAGGGCTCGGCGCGTTCACGCTCCTCACATCCGCGTGGTGGCAAATTCCCGGCCTTGTACTTTCCGGCTTAATTGCAGTTGCGCCCGTCGCGCTATGGTACGCTCACGTCTTCGTTCCGGGAGACGCGCACCAAATGCTGACATACGCGCGGCTTTCGTCCGGAGGAGTCCAGCTTCCTCACCCTCTCGGCAATGCAATCAACTTCTTTTTTGAAGCGTTTCCGGCAGCGTTCTTGGCCAGCATTCTCTTGATGGTGCCGAAGACGTTCGTCAAAGAGACAGTTCCTCGAAATTTCACTCTGGCATTCAGCTGCTACGCGTTCACGTGCACGGTGGCACTCCTAATTTGGCCTGCCGGTGTGAACCCGCGCTACATCTTGCCAATGGTGCTCCCGCTATGTGTCCTCGGAGGATTAGGCTACGACGCGCTCGTGCGGCGCTCGACCACGATCGCCGCGATCAGCATCTGCATCATGGTCGGATTGCTGGGATATTCGGCAGTGCATTCGACTGTCGCGCAACTGATCTGGTCTGAGACGTACCTGGAAGCAGAGTCTGCCGGAAAAAAAATAACGGAACTCGTCCGCCGTTCCCCGGCGCCGATCTATCGCACGGTCTGGAATGCTGGGTTGAATGAACTGCCGTACGTACCTTACGAGACCACGACTATTGACGCGGCCGCTATTTCGTCAATCGCCAAGCCTGCATGGATCGTGCTGTCAACTTCCGATGCGGAAAAGATCATTGCGAACAGTAACGGACGTATAAAGTCCAGCTTGGCGTTGCCGAGGGGATCGGTTCTGTTGCGAGCGGAGTAGGTCTTCTCCTGGGATATGGCTGATCCCAGTGAACAAGTCCGGCGCCGGACGAACAGGCTAGAAATTTATGCGTGGTTCGGTTCTTTACGGAGGGACAGTCCGGGTGCCGTGCGTCCAGCGCTCGGCGGTCGCTATCGTCCCGGCGGCTCCGATCCCGAACAGATCATATCCAATCGTATTCGCTGCTGAGCGAAGCAATATTTGTCGATAAGTCATTGATTTCATTGGTGGGCCCGCCAGGATTCGAACCTGGAACCAGACGGTATTTTATGTGAACTCACATGACATCGCTTGATCCAATATGATCCTACAGAATGTGAATCAAGGCCGATAAAATAAGCATTTGTTGGGATTCAAATGTCGATCTTGCGGGGTCAACGCGGGTCATCTAAGTTCGCAAAAGTGCCCCCACAAGTGGACCCAGAATGCCATTGCGCGAATTGGAATTTACGGATCGTTCGGTTCGCGCGGCCCGGTATGTAGGACATCAACCTGACGTCGAGTATCGCTTCCAAAACCTCGCCGGCCTTGTCCTTCACGTCAGCAAGAGGGGGCGCAAGACCTGGAAGGCACATTATTCGATTCAGAAGGACGGTGTCCGCAAAAAGCGAAAGGTCAGATTGGGCCAGTACCCCGCGACTACGCTTGTTCAGGCGCGGAAAAAATCGGCTGAACTTCTGGAGCGGGTTGCGAATGAGGGAGACGTTGTCGCTCTCGACGGAGCACGCGAGGAGGACCGATCGAGGGCCAAACTTACATTTGCAGATCTGCTGAATGACTATCTCGCAGAGCGCAAGGATCTCGCTCGTATCGGTGAAGTCGAACGTGAGTTGCGCAAGGATGCGATCCCAGCGCTGGGGAAGAAACATCCAGCCTCCATTACAGCCGGCGACATTGACGAAGTAGGGCGCTCCATTTTGGGCCGGGGCTCGGAGGCGATGGCCTCACGTCTCGTGATGCACATGAAGGCCCTCTACAACTTTGTGATCTTGGATCGACCGAGTCTGGCGGAGCGCTATGGCATCACTTTGAACCCAGCAGCCATGCTTGGGAGACGCCGCAGAGGCGCTGGGGGCAGCTATGCGAAGCCGAAGGCGCGGGAACGGATCTTGGAAGATGAAGAAATCAAGCAATGGTGGAAGGCGCTGGAGGAAAGTGAAAAGCGCACCAGGACAAAGCTGGCGCTCCAACTTGTACTCGTAACCGCTCAGCGTCCGGGTGAGGTGAGGCGGGTACGCAAGCAGGATCTGCATCTAGATGCGGCGGAGCCCTATTGGTCGATTCCTGCGGAGCACTCGAAAAACGGGCGCCGGCATTACGTTCCTCTCTCACGGTTAGCCGTGAAGCTCTTCGGCGAAGCGTGTAAGGCCAGTGCGAAAGCTTCATCGCCGTATGTCTTCCCAAGCCCGAAAGACTCGGACGAGCCGATTGCGAATGTTGTTCTGCCCTCTGCCCAGCGCGACCTGTTTGCAAACACGCTGAAGAACATGACGCCGGCGACAGTGCACGATCTCAGGCGAACGGCTGCCACCGGCATGCGACGCCTACACGTCGACCGCGATACCCTCGGGATGGTGCTTAATCACACTGCGAAGGGCGTCACTGCAGAGCACTACGACTGGCACGACGGCGCCAAAGAAAAGCGGGTCGCACTCGATGCCTGGGCAAGACACTTGGTGCGGATGGTGAAGTAGCTTCAGCCGTGTCCGATCGGCGGACAGCCAATGTGTCCGGTCAGGGGATGCCTCTGTCCGCTCAATGGGCAGGAACTGAGTGGCCAGGCGTCAGATCAGCTGAGTGTTAAGGCATCAGCCTGAGTGTTGAGCACTCAGATCGCATGCCTATTCGCTGATGCAGTCTCGCTCAGTGCAGACGGTCCAAGTGAAGCTCGCGCAGGCTTCATGATTGGAACGATGGATCGCTTGCGATGCAGCACCACTCCCGTTGGCGCTGTTTTTCGACGGTGCCAAAAAAATATTTTGGTGACGGAATTTTCGAGTGGCGGGCAAAAAATTGCAGGTCACGGCAATGACTTAGAGAGTCTCAAGCCTGTCAATTTTTCCTTGACAGGTCAATGGGTTATGTCGTTTTCTGGTTGACTGAACAGGAAGCCGTCTGTTTGTCTGGCCCGTGTACGGATATTCATGGGAGGCCACTCAGTATGAAATCGGAGGCGAATAGGCGGAGCAGTGAGGCACGGAATGCTGTCGAAGCCTCTCGCGATCCAGTCAACCCATCAGATGCAGTAGTTGGTCGTATCTTGGGCGCCGCTGACGCCGCTGCGCGTTTCGGCGTTTCATTCAGCACATTGAAACGTGGATGGCCGGTGGGGAAGTTTCCGGCACCGATCCGCGTCTCCGAAAATCGCATCGGATGGCTAGAAGTTGAAATCGACCGTTGGCAGCGCGATCGCATTGCCGAGCGTAATGCACGCATGACATAGGCTGCATAAAACAGTCAGAGCCGGTTTGTGCTGGAACACAAATCGGCTCTGATCTTGAAGTGAGGCTCGCCAGAACCTCACGAATTTCGTCGAAGATCGGGTAGATCAAGGACGTCAGATTGATCTCCCAAATAGTTGCAACTGAAGCCCTCGTCAAGATTGCCTTGACGGGGAACGGGGGAGATTTGGTCTCGTGTGGAGTGATTACGACAGTCCAATTAATCGCGCATACTCAAATGCGCGTGGCGCCACGAGTGAATCGAACGAAGGCCGCAAAGCGGCGCTCGTAAAAGAAATCGAGGCATTCGTTCGTGGTGAACGTTTGCGCGAAATTTCCGCTCGCGAACTCGCAGGGATGAACGGAGGTGATCGCCTTCTGACCCTGCGCAAAGGAAAGTTGATCTCACTTTATCGCGCCTATCACAGGGAAGGCGCGCGCACATCGCTTCTTCCCGGTGTCCTCGATCTGATTTCGATATTCGGCGACAACGACGTTGATGGCTTTTGCTGGCTTGGACAAGACCGCATCGCAAAGCTGCTGAACACCGACCGCACGAGCGTGTTGCGTGCCCTCAAAGAAGCGGAAAGGGAGGGACTGGTCGCCAAGGTCGCGGCTCGCCCGGGTTTCTCCAACGGCTACATCCTCGCGATGCCCAGTGCGGTTGCCGATCCAAAGGTCAGCATCTTCGATCTGTTGGACATACTCGCGCCTCGTGCGCCTGGAGTTCTTCCGCATGGGCGTCGTCGTGAAGTCGGAAAGAGCAGTGCAGGCGCCGATTTGAGTGCCAACCCCCTCGGAAGCAAGTCGTCTTTGGCCACCGGTCTCCCGACCAACAGCCGTGACCGTGGACGCACATCTGACAGCAACAGGTGTGAGGCTACAGTAACGTCTGTCGACAACAGGTGTTACTCTAAGGCCGTAACAGCCGTTACTCTGGAGTCACCCGATTCCTCTAATGATCCCTCCGTAGAAGAAGAAGTTTTCACACATACGGGCCCGCAGAATTTTTTCTTCTTTGATGGCGCGCCAAGCGAAGTGCCAGATGAGATCTCTGTACAGGAAGTGGGGCCCACCCCCTTACCCCCTCCGACAGCTGCATATGCAACATCGGTATATGCAATTCATGCCAATACAACTACTGAAGATCTGGGAAGCTTTGGTGATGCAACATTTTCGACTGCAGCCGACCGCATCACTGATGAGATTGTTCAGACCTTTGCCGAAATCCTGGCTTGGCAGCCGCCGCATCAGCGGGCTTCAGCGTGGTCACCGCGTCTAGATCTGGAATTGGCGCGCAAGCACCTGAGCAATGTCCTCACGACAGACGCAGGCGCCGGTCCAGATGTTTGCGAGCAGGCTCTGCGCGATGCCGTCGGTGCGCTGCGGAGCAAGATCGACGATGCGGATGCTGTTGCCGCTCGCGGTGAGGCCACGACTGACGCCAACATCGTCTCCAAGCCCATTGCGTACTTGAAAGCAGTCTTCAAGAAGCGGGTTCGCGAGATTCCGATCGAGCGGCACACCGACGATCTGTCAAAGCGCAATGCGACCTACAAGGCCAGGGTCGAGGCGGAGGCCGATAGTAAAGTTGGCGCAATGAAGATCGCGGCGTTCGGAGCTGCCATCGAGCGAAAAGCTGCAACCCAACAGAAAATTGCCGACGGTCGCGTTGAGCGCGCCGGGGCATCTCGTTCAACAAGGGGTCGTGCTCACGCGGTGATTGCCGGCGAGGATGGTTCGAAAACGTTTGAGCCATATGCCGAGGTGATGACCGTCCATCGCACGAAGATCCTGGGGCGCGACGCAATCGCGATTATGGGAAGCTTCGATGGCGCGACGGTCGATGACGTGATCGACGCACTTCGTCTTGTGGAGGATCGCGATAAGCCGCGGACGAACGGTAAGGGCAACTATTTCGATCCGCTGCCGGCCAGTGATGTGATTGGTCTGGCTAAAGGATATCTACGCACTGTCACGCTCCATCGTATGCGCGGTCTGCCGGAGTCATTCATCGACGGCCCAGTCGCCGAAGTTGAGCAAATTGAACTGCTGCGCGGACATAAAATTAGGAAGGTGAAGCCGCTCAAATCCAACCTCGTCGCCATTGGCCTCCAGTGGCTCAATGACTTGATTGAACGGCTGCCGGATTTGAATAACGTGAAGAGCGTTGGCGATGGTGTGCGAGCGCTTGATCTGCCCAATGAGGTTCTGTCAGCTTCCGGTGCCCATGGCTGTGCGTCACACGTTGAAGCCGCGTTCAAGATCGCCTCTTTGGAGGCGCCTTCTCATATCGACAAGTACGGTCGCGAGCTGACGTCCCTCGTGCAGGGCAAGATGGAGGCGATCCTCAACCGCATTAATGAACTTGGCCGCACCAATCGCGAGAGGATTGAGGCTGCACAGCGTGAACAAGAGAAACGCTCTCGTCTCGCCGAAGCTGAGCACCGCGGCCAAGACGAGCTCGATCGGGAAATCGTAGCCACGCAAACGAGATATGTATCGCCGGAGCCCGAATGGTTCCGTGCGTACCGCGAAAGGATCGCGGCGAGATCGCCGGTGTCAGACAGCGAGGGTGAAAATGAAGCCATTCACTGACCTCGGTGAAGCCGTGGCGGGAGGCTATTCCCGTATCCATTCGGCAAGTTCTGGAGAGGTACGCTCAGGAACACCAGCGCCGGCCCTAGTGACGTTGCATTCCGCCGGTCGCGGGAAGTTCACCGCAACTCTCGGTGGCTATCCGCTCGTCGCTAGGGCTTGTTCCAGCATCATCTTCGCGGCCTGTCGGGCGCTGACCGCCGCCGGCGTCTCAGATGGCCCAGCGCGATTCCGTCATAACCACTCAACCCATCCTTTCGACGCCACGGTGCGTAGCATCCACGCCTCAGCCAAGCTCGTAGCTCTCGATCGTCAGCGCTCAGGCCTGTGCATTGAGGCGTGGACGCACTCGGATGAAGAATAGCCCCGTTTGAGGCACGGACGGCGATTTGGTTTTTTGGCTAGTACCCCACCAGCCGCAGCCAGAGCGCCGGTCCTAGGTCGATACCGGGTATAGAATTGGGCACTTTAATACGGAGGCCAGGATCGAATGATGAAGAAGATCACGCGCGCTGAGCTGATGGCGATGTTCTCGAAACAGCAGAAGTACATCGAGGAGCGGCTGGCTCGGGATTACGTCGACGGCATTGCCGTGTTCGAGCACGAGAACGGCAAGAAGACGGCCTGCGTGTATGGGGCGCCCTACACCATCAAGAGCCGGCAGGATGCCGAGGAGAAAAGCTACTACGTCGGCTTCGGCGATCCTCAGAAGGCTTACGCCTACTACGAGAAGCCTCACGATCGCGATGAGGTGCAGACCAGATCTGAGCAGAAGGAGGATCGCAGCGTCCAAAAGGCAGACGTCGTTTCCGAGTAAATATAACCTATGGGTGGTCCGGTGAAAAAGTCAGTCAAGGGCGCGAACAAGCGCCAGCGCTCGTCTTTGCGCGCGAAGGGCGAGCGCAATATCCTTCAAGAGCAGGTTGCCGCCTTCGAGAAGAAGTTCGGGAGGCGGCCAGGGCCGAATGACCCAGTGTTCTTTGATCCCGCTGCAGACGAACCGCGCGCGTTGCCGGCAGACAAGTTGGATAAAGACATTTTTGCGGCCATGCGATCAGCCGGCACGCGGCCAGAAATCGTCTACGCATTCAAAAAGACCGGCATGTTGCTCCTCGATGATTTGAAGCCGACCTATCCCGCGGATGCAGTCGCGGAGTGGGATGCTGCGATAGATGAATATTTCGCGATGGAATTAGACTCGAAGTACTCGGACTCGTCACCGGATCACAATACTGGCGCAACTATTCCCCCGACCACAATCCCGGGGCTCGACGAGCTGCCGTTGAGCGCAGACGATCAGTGCTTCATTTTCTCATGCCTCGGCGCACTGGATGAGAACCTCGAAAAGCAGCCCACGACTTTGCGCGTGAAGACCGAACTGGCGGCAGCCGTGCTTGTCATGGGAGCATCCTCCGCCTTTGACAGCGCATCGATTCTCAGTGACCCGGAAGAGGCTGAGGAACGTTACCAGACCTTCGTGCAACTCGTCGCGTTGCGTGCCCGTGAACTGTTTGAGCGGAACCGGCAGTAACAGTCGGATTAAAAGGAGCTGGAGTTTGTGCAGCAAGGTCAAGTATACGGCCTTGCACTGCTTGCGCTCGACCATGTCTCAAAGATGGCGCGAAACAATAGGACGTAAGTGGCGCCATGCATCCTCATCTTTAGACGCCCGTTTTTCGGTGTGCATCTGAAAGCACGAGAGGGTGGAAATTTGTGGATTTTAGAGGGGGACCCTTGCCAAAATATACGCAGTCGAGACACCCACCCCTAGGTTTAGTGGCCGTCTATTTCAAAGGGAAGCGCGTGAATGACATTTCAAAGAACCGCTTGAGTGTGGACCAGCTTATCGGGCGCCGCGTGCGTGATCTTCGCACAGCCACCAACAAGTTAACGGATGATGTTGCGGCCTATGCTCGGATGTCGGTCGTGGACTACGCAAGGGCCGAAAAAGGCGAACGTGGGTTTCGGGCCATTGAGTTGTTTAGCGTCGCGAAATGTCTCGGCATCCACATGAAAGATATTATTTCCGAGATTTGAAAAAGACTTACGAAACCGTATGCGCATTTCATAAATAAGCTACTTTTAGACCCGGCTTCCGCCTCCATTTAAAGTCTTATTCAAAACTCGACGACCGCTAGGTAAGTTTGTGAAGGTTGGGTAGCGGTTTCGATTGCAGACAGCCTGGAAATAGATTTGGTCCAGGCGGTCCTGTCCGCAAGGGACTGTTCCCCGCTGCGTCGTAGACGACCAAGCGTCTTCATAACTGGAGACATCACATAGCGAAGATTAGCACAGCCATCGGTAAGCGAGTTCGGGATCTGCGAACGCGAGCGAATATGGACGCCCAAGTCGTAGCCGATGCTGCCGGCATGACGTTGGCAGATTACGGAATGAGCGAAGACGGAAAACGCCGCTTTACTACTGCCGAGCTTTATCGCATCGCCAAAACGTTGGGCGTTGACCTAAAAGACGTTCTAGTAGTGCTATAGGCGAGGTTTGAAGGCGTTTGCCTTTGCGTCGATCAACGCAGCGGTCTGCACGAGCAGGCCCTTGATCTCGTCATACATTTTTTTGTCGTGCGCCTGCATTGCCGCGTCGAGCGCATCCATCAATGTGTCGCACGCATCAAAAAGCAAGCTCGTGGCTTCGTCGGGCTCGAAGTCAGACATGATTTGACGGCACATTTGCAGGCCCCCCTACATCGCACTGCGGGCATTTGGATACGGGGGGGGAATTGCAGCGAGCCTCATGCCAACCCGTTGTGGCCAACCATAAAGCGTGCCCGGCGTATCGCCGTTTTGGCCGCTCCATGTTCTGACATAAAATTGCATCACGCGCAGCTACAGGCTCCGCCAGTCTATTGAAAAACGATTAGAGCAAGTCCCCCGATTAAAACGAACGTTAGTATAACTGTGCGTGCCGGTCGAGAGATTATGTCGGAGGCCGCCAGACGCTATTCCTCGGCGGCCATCCCAACAAAACGTCTAATCAGGCGGGAATTGGCATTGGTCGTCGTAACGACCGCCGTTGAGGGTGCTGCTCACCGCGCTCTCGCTGGCCTTGAACTAAAACGTTCGTGCGTGGCGGTGGGCCGGATGGCACTCCCCGGGTGCCCGTCGTTGATATGGTCGTCATGCGGATGGTTGGAAATGGTGCTGTGCTTAGAAACTGGAGCTTGGC
Organism: Hyphomicrobium sp.; assembly: GCA_035547255.1. GTDB lineage: Bacteria > Pseudomonadota > Alphaproteobacteria > Rhizobiales > Hyphomicrobiaceae > Hyphomicrobium_B. Next base: position 850 of record DASZVX010000037.1, on the reverse strand, counting down.
CTTCAGGAACATTGCGGCGATCGACATTGCCACTTCGCAACACTGCGCAGGCGCGCCCACAACAACGTGCAGTTCTTGAGAGACGTATGGAAGGCTTGCGTCTAAGCAGCGTAGCAATCCTCGAACGCCCACATCGATTTTTGTGTCCCGCTGATCGCTATCGCATTGCCAAAGCTCGGGTCCCAGCAAGAGGCCATCCAAACGATGAAACCGATCATACGCGTTGCGGAAGAATGCCGCCGACAGGTCGACCGACCTCCAGTCGAACTCTTGGCAGTGGAGATCCTTGTTGTCGGCAAACCGGGATTTAAGTGCGGCGAGCTGATCTGTGGGCGAGCCAAGAACGAGGCTTCCACCCTCATCCAATAGAGTTTGCGCAGCTCCTAAAATGAATTGAGCTAATGCCACTGGAACGGCGATCACCGGTTTATCACTCGGCATAACTACCCCACAATCTGAGCGTGCATTTCAATAGAATGCACGCACGGGTAATAAAGGCAACCGGGGTTTATCAGATCTGTGGGGATAGCTGGGCAAAAGACGGTAGGCGGCCTGCGCTCTGGTCGGCGGCTTGCTTGCGAGATAGTCTCCAGCCGGGGATTATCATGCTCAATCGCTTTTTTTGCGGCGGCAATGCATGCTCACATCTCACCGCCGACAACGGGGGCCCACGCCCATTGGTCAAACCTGCATCGTGATTGGCAGCGCGTTCGCGACCGCATTGACTTAGTGGTGACGAACATCCAGCATCCTGCGCTGCGTAAAAAATATGCCCAATTCGGGCGTGACAGCTATCACCACATTATTCACGCCCTAAGTCGGGACGGGCATCTCCCTCCTCATGCGGCCT
>DASZVX010000036.1:0-71383 GCA_035547255.1 Hyphomicrobium sp. | reverse complement strand
TCTGGCCTTTTGGAAAGCGCACGCAAGCCGATCATTCCGCAAATGGCGAGCGAGCATCCCGCCCAGAGCATCAGCCAACCGAAAGGGACAGCATCCGTGAACGCTATAAATGCGATCACGATATTGATCGCATAACCTAGCATCGCGAACGGGGTCGTTCGCGCGATGCTCGCGATCTGCTCTCTGTATACGGGCAGTCTAATGAGCCGCATGGCGCAGATATTCTTCAATGGCATGAATTGCGCGCTTGCCAGCGGTCACGACGTCCTCTGAAAGACGGGGGTCATCTGCGGCAGGTGGATCGTATCGAATTTGATAAGCCAGGCGGTCGCTTGCGAGCGCGAGTTCCAGAAGTCCGAGTGTCTCCGCAGCGCTCGAAAGATCATGAAGGATATGAAATCGGGTCGAAGCGGACGCCTTGTTGCACGTCTTGAACTCATGCAAGCGCTCTTCGAGTACCCGCCGGAAATCGGAAATGATATCAAGAGCCGCGAGCGCGCCGATGGAATTTTTCATATCCGTCAATCGGCGAATATCGATAGGGCTTGCGCCGGATGTGCCACTTACTGCGGGCATTGTTCCAATCAAAATATCGCGCTTGCAATTTGCTCCATACTGTTATGCCAGTCTTACTCTCCGATTAATCGCCTCTGGGCCGGCCATGGGAAATCTGTCGCCAAAGACAGCAATTCGTAAAATTATATGCCGTATCCCCCGAATTTCATGACGGCGGTTGACCGCTTGGCGCAAGGAAACATTGGAGCGATTTCTCAATTCGAGCGAAATTAAATCAATTATTAGCTATAAATGCAGCGGGAACCGGCCACGCTCGACGAAACGTTTTTTCGTGCCCGTTGGCTGAGTATCTGCGTCTCAAGACATGCGCCGTCGGTGGCAGAAGATCATGAAAAAGCCCCGGCGCGAGGCCGGGACTCAAGGTTCTACATCATACTTTCTTTATTGCAATGTGTTGCCGCCAGCCGGCGTCTTCACGGAAGGACCGTTCTTGTTGCCGCTTGATCCCTTCACACCCGCTGCAGCGTCGGAGGATGACGTTCCTCTTTCTCCGGTGCTTGCACCGCTGCCCGATGTATCCGATTTCGTCGAGGGACCGTTCTTGTTACCCGGTGCTCCTTTGATGCCGACAGAATTATCGGAGGGCGTGCGCGCTTGCTTTCCGGTATTCACACCTGGATCAGTATTCGGCGCATAATCCGCAGCCAGAACCGGCGCGGCTATAAAAAGCGTGGCGAATGCAGTTGCTGCAATTATTTTTCGCATGGTGTTTCCATCCTGTGTACTTGCTCGATTGCGTTCCCCTCCACATATGGAAAACCCCATCGGGAATAGGCCGTTCCCGATCACGTTCGACGCGCGCCAAAAACGTGTGATGCTTCAAGATTTTGTGCGTTTATTTCGGTGCGTGGGCAAATAGCGGCGTGCACCGCGCCAGAGAAACCAGCAGAGAAAAAACGGCGACGCGAGAACAAGCAATGTGATGTCGGACGCGAGGCAGACGCTACGAAGCAGGATGCGTGACACGAGAAATCTTGGCCGCGATGAATATTCGTTGGGTAAAATTGATCCTTTGCTGGCCACGGAAGCTTTCTTCCGGGCAGCCAGCGTCTGGTGGGATAAAATCGGTTTTTGCGACCTTGCTGACCGGAACTTCCAGGCGCGCCTTCGCAGCAGCGTCAGGCCTTGCTGCTGCGTTCTCGATGCTCCGGGCTTCAACCGTGACTGGAATCGTGATTGGCCCATCGCACCCCCGGCCGTTGTTCATCCCAAGGGGATAACTCAAGCAGCGAAACTGGGTTCCTTGTGGGCCGTTGCGTGCGACTTTAGCGCCTATGCGTGGGCGCGGCGCAAAATTGAACGCCCGGCATACTGCGCAACATCCCCTAGCTCCTCTTCAATGCGAATGAGCTGGTTATATTTCGCAAGCCTGTCGGAACGCGACAGCGAGCCCGTCTTGATCTGCCCACAGTTCGTCGCGACAGCAAGATCGGCGATCGTCGAGTCTTCCGTCTCGCCCGAACGATGCGACATGACCGCCGTATAGCCTGCACGCTGCGCCATGCTGACGGCATCGAGCGTCTCGGAGAGTGAGCCGATCTGGTTCACCTTGACGAGAATGGAGTTCGCTGTCGCCTTCGCGATGCCGTCGGCGAGGCGCTCGGTGTTCGTGACGAAAAGATCGTCTCCGACGAGTTGGCAGCGCTTTCCGAGCAGATCGGTCAGCAGCTTCCAACCTGCCCAATCGTCTTCCGCCATGCCGTCCTCGATCGAGATGATCGGAAAGCGGTTGACGAGGCTCTCGAGATATTTGGCATTGCCGGCGCTATCGAGCGTCTTCCCCTCGCCCGCGAATTCGTATTTTCCATTCTTGAAGTACTCGGTCGACGCGCAGTCGAGCGCCAACGCAACGTCGTCTCCCGGTTTGTAGCCGGCTTTTTCGATCGCCTTCATGATGAAAGACAACGCATCTTCGGCGCTCTTCAAGTTCGGCGCGAAGCCGCCTTCGTCGCCGACCGACGTGCTGTGGCCTGCATCCTTCAAGCTCTTCTTCAGCGTATGGAAGACTTCGGCGCCGATACGGATCGCATCCGTGCATGTCTCGGCCGCGATCGGCATGATCATGAATTCCTGGATGTCGATCGGGTTGTCAGCGTGTGCACCTCCATTGATGATGTTCATCATCGGTACGGGAAGGACATGCGCATTCACGCCGCCGAGGTAACGGTAAAGCGGAAGATTGTTCGCGCGGGCAGCCGCCTTCGCGGCGGCGAGCGAAACGCCGAGAATAGCATTGGCGCCGAGACGGCTCTTGTTCGGCGTACCATCGAGCTTGATCAGCGCCGCATCGATGCCGCGTTGATCCTCCGCATCCATGCCGGTAAGCGCATCGAAAATTTCGCCGTTGACGGCGTCGACTGCCTTCAGCACGCCCTTGCCGAAATAGCGCGCCTTGTCGCCGTCGCGAAGCTCGATCGCTTCGTGCGCGCCGGTCGATGCACCTGACGGGACGGCGGCCCGTCCTTCCGAACCGTCCTCAAGGAGCACATCAACCTCGACCGTCGGATTGCCCCGGCTGTCCAGGATTTCGCGGCCGACGATATCGACGATTGCGGTCATGGGCGTTCCTAAATCTTGTTGTTGCTTGTCGCCGGACTACGGCTGTGGGAGTTTTGCGCCCGGGTTGTAAACTCTATTATGACGTGAGGCAAAGTCCTGCCGGGCGATGCCCCCCTACCCGAACGGCTAGTTAACACGAGAGGACCCGTTTCATGACAGAGGCGAAGACTTGGACTGGCGGCTGCCATTGTGGCCAGGTTCGCTACGAGGTCGAATCAGATCTCGAAAGTCTTGTCAGCTGCAATTGTTCCATTTGCCAGAAGCGGGGCACGATATTGACGTTTGTGCCGCAGTCGAAATTCCGACTGCTTTCGGGGCAGGACGCGCTGACGGACTATCAATTCAACAAAAAGGTCATTCACCACCCGTTCTGCTCGACGTGTGGCGTGGCGTCGTTTTCACGAGGGGAGAAGCCCAACGGCGAACCGATGGTCGCGGTGAACGTGCGCTGCCTAGATGGAGTCGATGTCGCGGGGATGACACCCCGGATGTTCGACGGAAAAAGTCTCTAATCCGTGCCCCAATCGTCTGCCCTCATCCTCTTCTCAGGCGGCCAGGACTCGACCGTTTGCCTCGCATGGGCTCTGGAGCGCTACGCGCGCGTCGAGACGGTCGGGTTCACATATGGTCAGCGCCACGCGATCGAGCTGGCGCAGCGCCCGATCATACGGGGAAAGCTGGCAAAGCTGCAGGGGAGCGAACAAAAACTCGGCCCCGATACGATGCTCGACCTGCCGGCCCTTCAGAGCATCAGCGATACAGCTCTAACGCGCGAGACCGAGATCACATTTGCCGCGACCGGATTGCCGACAACGTTCGTGCCAGGGCGCAATCTGTTGTTTCTCACCTATGCGGCTGCGCTCGCCTATCGCCGCGGTATCGCGACCCTTGTCGGCGGCATGTGCGAGACGGATTTTTCCGGCTATCCCGACTGCCGCAATGCGACCATTCAATCGCTCGCGCAGGCGCTGTCGCTCGGGCTCGACACGCAAATCGAGATCGAGACGCCGCTGATGTTCATCGACAAAGCGGCGACCTGGGATCTGGCCACGAAGCTGGGCGGCCCGCAGCTGGTCAATCTGATCATCGAAGATACGCACACGTGTTATCTCGGAGATCGCTCCCACCGCCATGACTGGGGTTATGGCTGCGGCACGTGTCCGGCGTGCGAATTGCGCGCCAAAGGATGGAACGAATGGCGCGAGCGGACGATTTGAGACGCGGCATCGAACTCGCACTCAAAGGCGACTGGGATGGCGCGCATGCGATTGCGCAACAGGATGAAGCCGATCCGGCCTTTTGCTGGCTGCACGCGTGCCTTCATAAAATCGAAGGCGATCATGGCAACAGCCGGTATTGGTATGCCAAGGCCGGTCGACGGTTCGAGGATTTCGCCAAGGCCGAGGACGAACTCCGGGCCATTCTTGCTTCGCTGTCCTGAAGGAATTCAGAATTCGAAGATCAGACAGGTTGTCGTGGCGTGAGCCAGGAGCTTGCCGTTCGTGTCGGTCAGCCGGCCTTCGGCCGTGGCACCGCGCCGCCCACGACTCATCAGGATTCCTTCCGCCTTGACGGGCCCCGTTTCCTTCGTCACGGGACGGAGCAACGACACCTTGAACTCCATGGTCGTAAACCCCGTGCCTTTCGGAAGTGCGGAGAGCACGGCGCAGGCCATGCAGGAATCGAGGAGCGTCGCGGTATATCCTGCGTGCACCGTCCCGATCGCATTGTAGTGCTCGATGCTCGGCGTGGAAGCGAAGACGGCCCTTCCCTTCTCGACATCGCTCAGGCTGAGGGCCAGCGTCTTGGCTATGGGCATTCCCGGCAAGTCACCGCGCTGCATTTTCTGAAGATATTCGAGCCCCGACATCGAGGCGAGCAACTCGGGGCTGACGATACCCGTATCAGCGGGCGAATAGGTGCTTTCTGTCATGCCGATCGTCCGGAACCTCGCCTATGAAGGGTGAACGGAACGCGCGCCGCCACTGCCCCGACGTAACCCCTGTTTCCGGCCGGCTTCAATGCGACGATGCGCAAGGCTGCTCCTTAACTTGACTTGCCCGGCCGGCGGCCTAGGTATCGCGCCATGTATTCCATCAAGGAAATTTTCTACACGCTACAAGGCGAAGGCGCCAATGCCGGACGCCCCGCCGTGTTTTGCCGGTTTGCGGGTTGCAACCTTTGGACCGGCCGCGAGGCGGATCGGGCGAAGGCTGTCTGCCAGTTCTGCGATACGGATTTCGTCGGTACCGACGGCGATGGCGGCGGCCGCTTTCAGACGGCGGACGCTCTCGCGCGGGCTTGCAGGGCCTCCTGTGTCTCCGACGGCGAAATGCTCGTTGTGCTGACCGGCGGCGAGCCTATGCTGCAGGTCGATCAGGACCTGGTGGACGCTCTCCATGCGGACGGTTTCACGATCGCAATCGAGACCAACGGCACCCTGCCCGTGCTCGACACGATCGACTGGATCTGCGTCTCGCCGAAAGCCGGTTCGGACCTCAAGCAGAGGCACGGCCAGGAACTGAAACTCGTCTATCCGCAGGACGGCGTCGACCCGGCTCAGTACCTGGACCTCGCGTTCGAGCAGCGGTTCCTGCAACCGATGGACGGACCAGCACGCGAAGCCAACACGCAGGCAGCGGTGGCCTATTGCAAGGCAAACCCGGCCTGGAGGTTGTCACTTCAGACCCACAAGTTGCTCGGCATTCCTTAATTATTGCGGCTTTCGCGGCAGCTTGCCGCGAAGGTTCAAACCCTAGCGGGGTGGCACCCCTGGCCAAAATCCCTTATTTCAGTGCCATGCGAATTTACAAAGAGTTCAAGTTCGAGGCAGCCCATTTCCTGCCGTCGGCTGCGCCGGAAACGCCGAATGCGCGTGTCCACGGCCATTCGTTCCGTGCGCGTATCGTGGTCGAAGGCGAGCCCAACATCGCAACGGGCTACATCTTCCATTTCGACGAGTTATCATCGGCGCTTCGCGATACCGAAGACGCTCTCGATCACCGCCTGCTCAATGACGTCGAAGGGTTGAGCGCGCCGACGCTCGAACGGATCGCGGTATGGATCTGGAACCGGCTATCGAACCGCGTGCCCGGGCTTTGCCAAGTCGAAGTGCATCGCGATAGCTGCAATGAAGGCTGCATTTACCGCGGGCCTTCAGTGCCTGGTCGGCTCGCTGCGGAGTAGACGCGATGACGCGCAAGCCTCAAGTCAAACAACTTGGCCGGAACGTCGCCCTGCCTCGCGATCCTGATGAAGCGGAACTCGAGCGCGTCGCCAATCCGCACGCCGATACGCACTATGCGGCAAGGTTCACCGCACCCGAGTTCACGTCGCTCTGTCCGGTGACGGGCCAGCCCGACTTTGCACATCTCGTCATCGACTATGTGCCGGCCAAGTGGCTTGTCGAAAGCAAGTCTCTGAAACTCTATCTCGCGTCGTTTCGCAATCACGGCGCGTTTCATGAGGATTGCACGGTTGCGATCGGCAAGCGCATCGCTGATCTGATCGAACCGCACTATCTCAGGATCGGGGGATATTGGTATCCGCGCGGCGGGATACCGATCGACGTGTTCTGGCAGACCGGGACACTTCCGAAAGACGTCTGGCTCCCCGATCAGGGTGTCCAAACATATAGAGGACGAGGCTGAGCCTCGCCCTCCGCGGAAATTCCGTTTTCACCGGAGATCCGGCGAGATTACGGATTATCTCCAGTACCCGTGGTGACGGTAGTAGCGATGGTGGTGGCGCCACCCATAATGGCGATAATTGTACCGCCACGGGCGATAGTACCGATGATGCCGCCAATAGCGGCGGTGACCCCAATAACCACCGCGACGATAGTAAGTTTTTTCGACAAGCGCGTTGCCGGCTTTCGCGCTCGATTGAATAGCGGTGACGTTGTTGCCGACGGTCGCCGCCTGCGTACCGGTCGCGGCGAAGCCGAGGCCCAGTGCGAAGGCGATGGCCAAAAGTAGATTACGCATTGATTTCTCCTAAGCTGGGGGTACCGCAAGACTTGTCTGATATGCATCGGCGACGATACCGACCGAGTTGCGCGATCAAACAACTTGCTTCCTTCAAACTCCGAAGCACAAACTGCGCTGCGGCGTGTGTTCTAGGAGACGCCCAAGAACATAAGTGTTGAACTCACTAACGCGCGTCATCCGTCGTTTTTACGTATCGTCGTCGAGACCGATGCCGCCTTTGTGACGCTCGTCGACCAGCTTTCGGGTTTTTGCTTGAACAACAGCTGAACGTACGCGCGATGCACGTTTGCTTGCGCGCATGGCAGTTCTCTCAAATGCGGACAGCTTACTTCGGAGGCTTGCGATCTTCTGGCAGCGGAATGAACTCTTGTTCATCTCCAGGCACGATCGCGAAACGACCTTGGCGCCAATCGTTCTTGGCTTCGTCGATACGCTCTTTCGAACTCGATACGAAATTCCACCAAATGTGGCGCTGACCATCCATGGGCTCGCCGCCTAGAAGCATAAGGCGCGCATTCGTCTCCGCTAAAATCGAGATTCGATCTCCGGGTTTGAAAACGAGAAGCTGGCCGCTTTCGAAAACCTCGCTGGCAATATCGACACGGCCTGACACGACGTAGACGGCGCGCTCGTCGTAATCGGGATCGAGCGGCAGTACTGCGCCGGGCGCGAGAACGGCTTCGGCGTAGAAGCAATCGTGCGGGAAGGCTGCAGGCGACGTGGCGCCGTAGAGCGAGCCCACAACGAGGCGCACACGTTTGCCCTCGCCCTCAAATCGCGGCAACTCGTCGACGGAATGATGGGCAAAGACCGGCGCGCTTTCCTCATGCGATTTCGGCAACGCCATCCACGCCTGGATGCCGAAGAGATTCTGACCGGCATCGCGTTTCTCGGGCGCAGTCCGCTCGGAATGCACGATGCCGCGTCCGGCCGTCATCAGATTGACTTCACCCGGGCGGATTGCCAGCGCCGAGCCAAGGCTGTCGCGATGCATCATTTCGCCGTCGAAGAGATACGTGACAGTTGCGAGGCCGATATGCGGATGCGGGCGCACATCTATGCCGTGACCCGAGAGGAATTGCGCAGGCCCCATTTGATCGAAGAAGATGAAGGGGCCGACCATCTGCCGTTTTGCCGACGGCAGCGCGCGGCGCACTTCAAATCCGCCAAGGTCGTGAGCGCGAGGGATGATGACGTTCTCGATAGCGTCGCAAGACTTGGCATCGCCCGGAATGGGATCGTTATCGGTGAGCCAGCTCATAGGTTGCTCCTTCCTGTTCAATCCGGATAGGCCGTTGACCTGCCCTTAAACCAACAGCACGTTTGGCGTTGGCAACATCCAGCTCGTCTTCATGCTCAAGCGGCCGACCCGATCATACGGCCTCGCCAACTATCAGCAAATCGCGACAAATCTTACGGTTCATCTTGTTACGCCTTTATACCGAAGGCGCGCTTCCTGCAGAGCCCTGTCATGGCTAGTGATAGAGCGTCACAAATGGGATTTCGTCATGAAGCGCATTTTTGCAACCGCCCTTCTACCGTTGTCGCTTGGATTTGGCACGGCACACGCTCAGAATATCGACTGCGCCAAAGCCTCCTCAACGGTCGAAATGAATTTCTGTGCGGAAAAAGATTTCAACGCCGCCGACAAGACTCTGAACACCGCGTATGAAGCGGCTCTCGCCAGCACCAAAGGACGTGATCTCGAAAAGCCATACGACGCGAAAAGCTTCGAAGCGGCGCTGCGCGCTTCGCAACGGGCGTGGGTCGCCTATCGGGACGCCGATTGCAAAGACCTGATCGCGCAGGAATGGAGCGGCGGCTCGGGCACGACATCAGCCAGTCTCGGATGCATGACGGAAAAGACAATGCAGCGGACAAAGGAACTCAAAGAGCGCTACGGAGAGCATTGACGTCCCACCCGTGCATCTTACGAAAAGCGAATAGCGAATTTTTCCGCCGGCTGTCCGATGGCAAATGCCCGTGATTTTCGTAAGATCTGTCTGTCGCTGGATGGGACGAGCGAAGCTCCGCATTTCGACCGCCGCGCATTCAAGGTGAAACGCACCTACGCAACGCTTGCCGCGGATGAGCTGACTGCCAATCTCAAGTTCACGCCGGACGAGCAGAAATTCAAATGCATGCTGGCGCCAGAAGCCTTCCAGCCCGTTCCCAACGCGTGGGGACGGCAAGGCTATACGACCGTCACGTTGGCAAACGTCAGCGTCGAGGAGCTGCGTTCGGCCGTCGAAATGGCTTGGCGGCATGCTGTTCCGGAAAAACGCAAGTCCGGACGCACCCGCAAATAGAGAAGCCTGCCTCAAGTTGTATAAACTCAACTGCCAAAACACCCGGAATAGCAACGCTTTTGGGTTGGTGTGACGCGAGGCGACGTTTGCGGCGGTCGCCGCTTCGAGCAATCTCTTGCCGCCACCGAACCGTCTTTTTGGAAATTTAAGCAAGATGCTTCGCGGTAGACCGCACGTGCCAAGTCAGTTGATGGCAATGGGCGGCCTTTGGGCCGATCGAGGAGAAACAAGACGATGAAGCCATCACTCGCCAACACGTCATCAATTCTTGCCGCGGCCGTCGCGCTCGTTGCAGCGGCGGGCATCCAGGCTACGCCATCCGTCGCCGCGCCTAAAATCGCTCTCGGCACTCTGACCTGCAAAGGCCACGGTAGCGTCGGCTTGATCCTCGGCTCGAAGGAAAGGATGCATTGCATTTTCACGACAGCCGTCAGCGCACGGCGCCATCCTTATCTAGCGACGATCACGAAAGTCGGAGTCGACATCGGCTATAAAGGCTCAAGCACGCTCGTGTGGACGGTCCTAGGTTCCACGATCGACGTCCCCGAAGGCGCGCTTGAAGGAATATACGGTGGCGTCACCGCAGGCGCATCGGTCGGCATTGGTGCCAACGCCAACGCGCTCATCGGCGGCTCGGGTAAATCAATCGTGCTGCAGCCCGTCAGCGTCGAAGGGCAGACGGGCATCAATCTCTCCGCTGGCGTTGCCGGACTGACGCTCGAACGCGGCTAGTCAGATGTTCGCAAAGTAAAATCTTTCGTGCGATCTATGAAATCCGCGGCGTTCAATCAGCGCCGCGGATTGTCTTTTTGAATCTCTCCTAATTTAGGCGTGTTTTTCGCCCAATAAGCCCGGCGACGGCCCGTATGATGTGGCACGCGCTGGAGATGTGAAGCATGAACGATGCGGAACATGACGGTCTCGTCCGCAAGCTCGTCACGCAAACCCTTCTGTGGCTTGCGATAACGGCCGCGCTGCTCTTCGTTCCGGCAGGCACGCTACGATGGCCCGAAGCGTGGATCTTCCTCGCCTTGTGGCTTTCCGGCGGTCTGGTTTCCGGTCTTTCGCTCGCAAAACAAAACCCTGACATCCTGAAGGAACGGCTGCGGCCGCCGATGCAGCAGGCACAGAAGGGCTGGGATCGGCCGCTATTGCTTGCGATCCTGGTGGGCTGGGCGGCCCTGCACATCGTGGCGGGTTTGGACGTCCGATATGGCCTCTCGGCTGTGCCCCGCTGGCTCGAGGTTGCGGGTGCGATCGGCTTCCTGCTCGCGATCTACGTCTTTCACATCGTCATGCGGGAAAATACGTATGCGTCCGCCGTCGTGAAAGTCGATACGGAGCGCGGACACAAGGTGATTTCGACGGGCCCTTACGCTTGGGTTCGCCATCCTATGTACGGCGGCGCCATTTTCTATTTTGTCGGCGCGCCGCTGCTGCTCGGTTCCTGGTGTGCGTTGGCCATTGGCGTCGCGCTGATCGGGATATTGGCGCTACGTGCGGTTTGGGAGGAGCAGACGCTGATGACGGAGCTCGCAGGCTACGCCAAGCGCGTCCGCTATCGGATGTTGCCGGGCATTTGGTGATTTGATCGTCATGGCCGGAATATCCGATCATGACGACACATCAAACCTATCTCAAATCCGGCGGCACCGCCTCGTCAGCGAGAGACTTCAAAGCGTCGTCGAGGCTCAGCACCGTTTGCTCTTGCGAGCCGAGGCGGCGCATCGAGACTTTTCGTTCTTCCGCTTCGCGCTTTCCGACGACGAGCAGCACCGGAACCTTTGCGAGCGAGTGCTCGCGGACCTTGTAGTTGATCTTCTCGTTCCTGAGATCGGTTTCGACACGCAGGCCCAGCGCTTTTGCTTTTTCGGCTACTTCGTTGGCATATTCGTTTGCATCCGAGACGATCGGTGCAACGACGATCTGCAACGGCGCAAGCCACAGCGGAAAGTGTCCGGCGTAGTTCTCGATCAGGATGCCGGTGAAGCGCTCAAGCGAACCGAAGATGGCGCGATGGACCATCACCGGTGTCTTCTTTTCAGAATGCTCGTCGATGTAGAAGGCGCCGAGGCGGCCCGCGAGGTTGAAGTCGACCTGCGTCGTTCCGCACTGCCAGTCGCGGCCGATGGCGTCACGCAGCACGTATTCGAGCTTCGGTCCGTAGAACGCGCCCTCGCCCGGCTGAATCTCCGTCTTGATGGCACCGTTCGAGCGCCGCTTCACTTCGTCGAGCACGTCGCTCAACGCTTTTTCGGCTTTGTCCCATAGATCGTCTGCGCCGACGCGCTTCTCCGGCCGAAGCGAGAGCTTGATGACGATATCCTCGAAACCGAAATCCTTGTAGCAGGCGAGCAGCAGATCATTGATCTTGAGGCATTCCTCCATGATCTGATTTTCGGTGATGAAAATGTGCGCGTCGTCCTGCGTGAAGTGGCGCACGCGCAGCATGCCGTGCAGCGCGCCCGACGGTTCGTAGCGATGCACCTTGCCGAATTCGGCGATGCGCACCGGCAGATCGCGATAGCTTTTGAGCCCGTGCTTATAGATCTGGATGTGCCCCGGGCAGTTCATCGGCTTGCAGCAGAACACGCGCTCGTCCGGAAGGACGGTCGTGAACATGTTCTCGCCGTAGTTCTCCCAGTGGCCGGACAGCTCCCAGAAATGCTTCTCCATCATGTCGGGAGAATTCACTTCCTCATATCCGGCGCGTTGCTGCTGGCGGCGCATGTAGGCGATGAGGGTCTGGAACAGCGTCCATCCCTTCGGGTGCCAGAAGACGGAGCCCGGCGCCTCTTCCTGGAAATGGAAGAGATCCATCTCGCGGCCAAGTTTGCGGTGATCGCGCTTTTCGGCTTCTTCGAGCTGATGCAGGTACGCCTTCAGTTCGTCTTCGGTCGCGAACGCGGTGCCGTAGATGCGCTGCAGCTGCGGATTGTTGCTGTCGCCGCGCCAGTAGGCTCCGGCAAACTTCATCAGCTTGAACGCCTTGCCGATCTGGCCCGTCGAGGTCATGTGCGGACCGCGGCAAAGGTCGAGCCATTCGCCCTGCTTGTAGATCTTCAGGTCTTCGCCGGCCGGAATTGCGTCGACCAGCTCGATCTTGAAGTTCTCGCCCTTGTCGCGGAAGAACTTCTTCGCCTCGTCGCGCGACCAGAATTCCTTCGTGAACGGCGCGTTCTTGGCGATGATCTCGCCCATCTTCTTTTCGATCTTCGGAATGTCTTCCGGCTCGAACGGCTGTTGCTTGGCGAAGTCGTAGAAGAAGCCGTTCTCGATCACCGGGCCGATCGTGACCTGCGTGCCGGGCCACAGCGACTGCACGGCTTCTGCCATGACGTGCGCGGCGTCGTGGCGGATCAATTCGAGGGCGGCAGGATCGGTGCGCGCGACGAAATTGATCGAAGCATCTTTTTTGATCGGATCGGCGAGATCGGCCAGCACGCCGTCGAGTTGCATCGCGACGGTGCGTTTGGCGAGCGATGGCGAGATCGATTTGGCGACTTCGAGGCCCGTCGTTCCGGATTTGACTTGGCGCTGCTTGCCATCGGGGAACGTAATGGTGACGTCTGTCATCTCAGGCCTCCTTTGCTCACTCGCCGCCAACGGGCGCGGCGTAAGACGATGTCGGAACCGCTATTGGGGGCCGAAACCCTCCAAGTCAAGACTTCTTAACGGGCGGCGGAGCGGCCAAGCCGCCGCAGGTCTTGCTGAAACCTTTCGGTATTCGGCGCAATTCTACGAATTCGCAAAGGTCTATCGTTACCGTTCGGGCATAAACTTGGCGGCCTCAAATGGGGAAACGTTCCGTGACGATCGCGAAACTTCTGATCCGCAAACGCATGGTGCAGGCGCAGGGCAAGGTGCGCCCGGCGTGCTTCGTACAAGCGATTGTCGACCCGGCCATCCAGAGTGCGCTTGAAGCTCAATTTGCGACCGAGACGCTTTTCCGCCGTGCCGCCTATTCTCAGAGCTGGCCCGATGGAACCATCAAGATTCCGGCATCGCTCGCGCCGTCGCTCAGCGCCTTCCTCAAGAACGATGCGTGCCCCGAGATCACCGTGAAGACACTGCTTGCCGGTCAATCGTATCAGGGCGCCAATACCTGGGAGATGATGAGCTTTGAGCTGATCGCGAAGGTCGCGTTCGACAACCTGCTCGAACTGATGGCTACTGTCAGGCAGTTCGATCAAGACCTGCACTACTTCGGCTCGGCGCCCAACGCCGATCTGTCGGCGTTTGAGAGCGACGCAGCAGCCGATGCTCCCACGGCTCAATCCTCGGACGTTGCGGCCTGACTTCCCTGCCGCCACCGGCCATATCGCCAGGGTGCGAAGGGGTGGCGCTCGACGCGAATGTCCGGAACCGGATCGACGCCGTGAGTGCCTCCCGGTCCACAGCGCAGGAAGCGCGACAGCGTCAGCCAGAAGCCGCGCCACGCGCCATTCAGCTCGATTGCCTGTAGCGCATATTCCGAGCACGTCGGCCAGTGGCGGCATTGGCCGCCGACCAGCGGCTTGAACGTGTAGCGGTAGATGTGGATCGGCGCCTTCAGCAGCGCCTTCGCAATCCGGCTCATGGGACCAAGACAAACGAGCTGCGCAGGAGACATGGTCTTGCTTTCAGCAAAGCCCAAGTCTCCATCGGAGCGCAAGATCGGTCTCTGAGTCCAAAACCCGACAATCAGGGCGTCGGGGGTGCCGTAGGGGCCGATTGCCCCGGAGCTTGCGACTCGGCTGGCTCCGTCGGCGCAGGTGCTGGTTGGGTTGCAGCGCTAGCCTTTGCCGCTTCGAGATCCTTGCGCGCTGTCGCCAGCTCAGCGTTCAGACCATCGACTTGCTTTTGCAACGACGCGACAGCAGCCTCGGCATCCGTCTTGGCCTTATCGGAGGCTGCCCGAGCGCTTTCGGCATCGGCTTTGGCCTTTTCCGCAGTTGCTTTCACCTTGTTGGCTTCGTCAAGCGAAGCCCGGTTCTGTGCGGCCTGATTTTCCGCATCGGCGAGCTTCGTTTTCAGCTCTTGGACTTGCTTGTCCAGCGATTGGGTCTTTGTGTCGAGTTCCGACACCTTGGCCATGGCGGTAGAAACGTCGGACTTGCTTTCCTCGACCTGGCGCAATGCGTCGGCCTCGGCGGTCTTCAGGCGTGCAATTTCATCCTGCGACGCTTTCCGTTGGTCGGCGGCGTCATCAACCTGCTTATGGAGGGAGTCGGCCTCGCTTCTGAGAGCTGCCAGCTGGCCTTCCGCGGACGTCTTGCCCTGCAGACCGTAAATCGCAAGGAGTGCGAGGACGGCGATCACCCCCCACTTGATCGCCCCAATCGGCGAATGGGCATCGCTTCCCTGTTTGCTGCCGCTTTCGCTGTTGGCCGCCATCAACAATCTCCCATAACCTTCATGCGCGCCCGGCCGCTTGTCGAGTGCGTTGATTTATCGAACGCTGCTTCCCACTGTAGGGAATACTCGGAGGCGGCGAAGACTTCCACTCATCACTTTTCCCAGAAATGATCATCATGCGAGAGATGATGTCGCGGGGACGGACCAGCGTGGAGGGCTTCGTGGGCAAAATACCTCAAAACGCCCCTAGCGCTTGCGGAAAAGGAGCAACCGAGCCTGTCCCCGTGTCTATTTCGGCCATCAAGGTTATTCGCTGACGGCCGCCGCGTCGCGCGTCGCAACGATTTCGTCGAGAGCACTTTCGACAGCATCGAACACAAGTAACGTCGACGCGTGGCGGGCTTTATAATTCCGCACAGGCTCCAACGCGCCGAGATCGGCCCAGCGACCGGCCGGCGGGGGACCCTCTTCCTTCAACATGGCGCGCATCTGGCGACCGACAGCATGGAGTTCGTCGGGCGTCGATCCGATGATTTCCCGAGCCATGACCGATGCCGAGGCTTGGCCCAGCAGGCAAGCCTTGACCGACTGGCCGTAGTCGCTGACGCGGCCATCCCGAACCGTCAGGTCGACGGTTACGGTCGAGCCACAGAGCTTGGAATGCGCTGTCGCGCGAGCATCCGGGTGATCCAAACGCTCGGTGCGTGAAATTGCGCCCGCCAGTTCGAGGATCCGCGTATTATAAATTTCGTCGAGGTCGGCCATGGAATCTCGATATCACGCCGGGCCTCAACACTCGTAGAAGCGCCCGGCTCGGCGTATAAAGGGGTACCCTATATAAGGTGTACCCGACGCTAATGCGAGAACCGGTAACCAGACTTAAGGCCACAGAAGCACATGAAAAAGTTGCCGCTCTCGACGCATGTCACGGCATTATCGCCGCGCCGCCCCTCCCGCGCCGAGGCCGAGGAGGCCGTGCGCACCCTGATCGCCTGGAGCGGCGACAATCCAGCGCGTCCGGGGTTGGAAAAAACACCGGAGCGGGTCGCGGATGCGTTCGGCGAATATTTCAAGGGCTATGAGGCCGATGCCCTCGCGGAGCTCTCCGCCACATTCGAAGAGCCCTCCGGCTATAACGACATGGTGCTGTTGAAGGATATCGCCTTCGAGAGCCACTGCGAGCATCATATCGCGCCATTCTTCGGCATTGCGCACGTCGCTTATCTTCCTTCGGAGCGCATCGTCGGGCTGTCCAAGATCGCGCGCGTCGTCGACATCTTCGCCCGCCGCTTGCAGACGCAGGAAGGCCTGACCAATCAGATCGCAACGGCCCTCGAAGAAGGCCTCAGAGCAAGGGGCGTCGCGATCATGATGAGCGCACGCCATCATTGCATGGCGGCGCGTGGTGCTCATCAGCCGGGCGTCGCAACCGTAACGTTTCGCTTTCTCGGAGAATTCGAGCGCGACGCCGCGCTTCGCGATCGCTTCATGGCTGCGATCCGCGACTAGGTCTCCGCTCGAAAATTGGGATGCATATGACAGACGTAAGCAAGAGTTCGCCTGGGCTTCAGCCCGGCGAGACGATAGAGAAAACTTTGAGCTTTCTTCCGAAGTTCGGACCGGACGGCCTGATCCCGGCCATCGTCACCGATGCGAAATCAGGCAATGTCCTGATGTTTGCCCACATGAACGAAGAAGCGCTTCGCAAAACCATCTCCAGCGGGATTGCCCACTTTTGGAGCCGGTCGCGGGCGCGGCTTTGGAAAAAAGGCGAGGAAAGCGGAAATTTGCTCAACGTGAAAGAAGTCCGAACTGATTGCGATCAGGACGTCGTCTGGCTTCTCGTTGAAGTCGGTGGAGATGGAGTTGCGTGTCATACCGGCGAAACGTCATGCTTCTATCGTCGCGTGCTCCCCGGTGGTGATGCGCCCGATGGCATGATCCTTGAAGCTGCTGCACTGCCGCGCCCGATTGGGCATGGCTGATGTGCCAAGGCGAAGCTCTTTCAGGTTTTTTACTGCCCCCGTTCACCGATTGGTTACCTGTTGGTAGCGGGGCTTTAAGGCCCAGGCGTTAGCATTTCCCGGAAAGCCAGGGACCTGAAAGGCAAATGCCGCGTCTCGATGCGGTTGCCGCCAGACAAGGTCAGGAGTGCCAAATGTCGGGGATGGGTGCACTAAAGATCGGATTGGCGCTGGGTGGCGGCGCTGCACGCGGATGGGCTCATATCGGTGTCCTGAAGGCGCTCGCGAAGGCTGGCATCAAACCGGATATCATCGCAGGCACCTCCATCGGCGCGGTCGTCGGCGGCTGCTACTCCGCGGGGCATCTCGACAATCTCGAGCGCTGGGCGCTCGAACTGACCCCAAAACGTATCTTTGGGTATCTCGATTTCAATCTCGCGGGCACCGGACTGATCAGCGGCCAGCGGCTGTGCGGCAGGCTCGAACAGCATTTGGGCGATCGCAACATTGAGGATCTTGGGACGCGCTTCACGGCGGTGGCGACTGAGGTCGGCACCGGGCACGAGCACTGGCTGTCGCGCGGCCGCCTGGTCGATGCCGTACGGGCCTCCTATGCACTTCCGGGCGTTTTCAAACCCGTCAAGATCAACGGCCGCTGGCTGTTCGACGGCGCGCTGGTCAATCCAATTCCAGTTTCAGTGTGCCGGGCACTCGGCGCCCGTTATGTCATCGCGGTCAATCTGAACTTCGACATCCTCGGGCGTGGAAGCGTCATGTCGATGCCAGAAGCGTTTTATCAGGAAGAAGATAATCAAGATCATCCGGCTGAAGACGCGGGCCACGGTAAGAGAGGCGTTCGCGCGCTCCTGCATAGACAGTTCTTCGGACGCGGCGACGGTGCGCCCGGTATCTCGACCGTCATGGTCGATGCGTTCAATATCGTGCAGGACCGTATCGCGCGTTCGCGCCTTGCGGGCGATCCGCCCGACGTGATGGTGTCACCGCGACTCCAGGATGTCGGGCTCTTTGATTTTCATCGCGCCGATGAAGCGATCGAGTGCGGCAGCCAAGCCGTCGAACGTCAACTCGACGACATCATTCGCGAGATCGGAACACAAGACAGGAAGCGCGTGTCCGGCCAGAGCGAGCGCGGACGCGCGCAACCCAGTTCTTCAGCGATGGCTCTTCAGCCGGTCGCCAAGTAGCCGCGCATCGCGGTGACTTCCAGTTCGACCTCTGCGGTATGGTGTTTGACGATATCGCCGATCGAGACAATGCCGACGAGGTTGTCATCCTCGATCACCGGCAGATGCCGGAAACGGCCGTGCGTCATCGTCTCCATGATTTCTTCGATCGTGGACGTCTTGGTGCACGATACGACACTGCGGGTCATGCCGCGGCTCGCAGGCATCTTCAGTGCGTCCCCTCCATGCTCCGCAATCATGCGGATGATATCGCGCTCAGAGATGATGCCGGCGACCTTGCCGCTGTCGCCGACGATGACGATGGCGCCGATTTTCCGGCTAGCCAACCGCAAAGCAATTTCTTGAATCGAATCTTCCGGATGCGCGGTCATCACACCGCGAGCCTTCGACTTGAGTATTTGTCCAATAATCACAGGTCCAGCCTCCGTTTCTGGAAGGTCGTGCCAAAGGAAACCCGGACTATGTGTGCGCCTCACTTGTTGTGGCGCGCTTGCCCGGTCTTCAGCCGGCATTCCGCTGCGTTTTCCCACCTTGAGCATGTCCGCTCTCATGGCGAACTAAGCGAAGGCTGGGACAAATTGGCCACGAATGCAAGCACTCAATCGAATTCAGACGCAGGCGGAGGATTGTTGTGCGCCGCACTATCAAAGAGGCCAAACGCGCATAAGCCAAAAATGTATCCGCCGATATGCGCCTCCCACGCGATCGCACCGCTTTCTCCGAATTTCCCAAACCCGATCATGGCGAGAAGGTTCAGACCCACGAAGACGAGCGAAGTGATGATGACGCGCCGATCTCTGAGAGTTTGTGAAAGAGACATGCTCGGAATGGCGCGCGGATCCTCGCGAAGTAAATAACCTTCACCACGGTCAATTGCGTTGAATAAAAAACGCATGACGCCGCCCATCATCGCAGAAATTGCTCCGGACGCGCCGATTACAGGCGCAGCCAATCCCGGATTGAGCAGCAGAAAGAGCAGCGCGCCGGCGATGCCGCCAAGTATGGAGAACGCGAAGAAGCGTAAATTTCCGATCCGCGCGCAAAGCACGGAGCCGAACGCCAAAAGCCATGCTGCATTGAAGCCGAGATGAACGAGATCGGCGTGCACCGCCATGTGCGTGACAAAAGATGTAACGGCAGCAGTATCGCCTCCAGGCAACTGCGCGGCGAACCCGGCATAGCGGGCGGGGATGAAGGCAAGCGCCAGAACCCACCACTCGAACTGTTGCGGCGACAAAAACGAGAGGGCGGCGTGAACCGCGATCAAAATACCGAGGATCGCCAGCACGCCGCCTGGCACGTTGAAGATCGGTTCTCGCGTTGCCACGGTGTCCTACTCGGTTGACGGCTGGCCGGATCGCCCAGCGGTGCCTCGTTAACGTTTACTCTCATTGACCGGCTATTAACCGACCGCGCAGCGTCCCCTGCCCTTCGGATGGCATGAAGGATGCTCCCTCGTCCACATGTCCGGCCCTCGCAGCGCGATGTGTGTCGGTATGGCACGGTTCGGGTTAACGCCTTAACCGCTGCCGCTCAAACGGGGCGAATGCATATGAATGAAACTGTCAGCCAAGCGCTCTATTCCTATTGGAATGATCTCAGGGGCGAACGGCTCGCACCAAAGCGGTTCGAAATCGAGCCATCGTCTATCGCCGGAAACCTGCCGGATACCTTCATTCTCGAGCGCATCGCCCCTTCGACTCTCCGCTTCAGGCTTGCCGGCACGCGTATCTGTGAAGCGTTCGGTATCGATTTTCGTGGCGTAAACCTGTTTCAACTTTTCGACGATGCGGACGTTCGCGTTTTGCAGCGGCAGATCGGCCTGAGTGTCTCGCAGGGCGCAGTTTGCGTGTTTCAGATCAAGGCGGGAAACGGCAACGGATTTTCGACCGATTTTGAACTCCTGGTATTGCCGCTGACGCATACCCGCAACACGATTGACCGGTTTCTTGGAGCGCTCACGCCGGTCAGCAGGCCGGACTGGCTCGGCACCGTCGCTTTGACGCAGAGGAAGCTCATCAGCCACGAGATCGTATGGCCGGATGGAGTGCAACTGCCGGCCGAAATTCCGGAACATGAGACGCCGTTCATGCCCGTCATCCGGGAAGCGAAAATCGTCCGTTCGAACCGGCGGCAATTTCGCGTCTATGAAGGCGGTCTCGGCCGCCTGGAAAATGAGTGATCTCCTTAAGCTCAAACTTAACCTTTCAACGGGTTAAGCCAACCGGCATACCGATTATGACCCGCAAATTAGAGGTTCGTTAAGAAGCAAACGCACATAGTTCGCGAAGGGTCATCTCTCCGCAGCCACCTAGCGGTCGATGACTTGGAAAAGGTTTCCTCCTACGGGCCTTAAGGAACGGCTATGGCCGCGTATTCGACCACGCTTCGCGAAACACTGCATCACATCGATGCTCCATCCGCACGCGACATGCGGCGCCATCGGCGGCTGCCGCTTTCGCTCGCAGGCCGCTTCATGCGCGCCGACCGAAGCGAGTTCACGTGCCAACTTCAGAACATCTCCGTCGGCGGCGCGGCCGTCGTTTCCCCGCACGCCCCTGACATCGGCGAGCGGGTCATCGCCTATTTCGATCACCTAGGCGGCATCGAGGGCGTCGTCGCACGCCACACGCCCGACGGATTTGCCTTCGCTTTCAAAGTTACGGAGTACAAGCGGGAAAAACTCGCGGCGCAGATCATGTGGCTAGTCAACCGGGGAGATTTCCCCGAGGAAGCCGGGCGCCTGCACGATCGCATAGGAACCCGCGGCCGCAGGACGACGTTGAGGGTCGAAGACGTCATTATCGACGTCGAATTGCTCGATCTTTCGGCATCAGGTGCATCGATTGGCACGCCAGCGCGGCCGCCGATCGGGAGCTTTGTTGTCGCCGGAAAAACCAGGGCAATCGTTCGTCGACACCACGAGCACGGCATCGGGATCCAGTTCTTGACGCTGCTTTCGCCCGAGGCATTGCGCGACAGTTTTCCTTAAACGTTCTTGCGTTGGTTGTGTGATGCCTCAAATCGCCCGCCGAGTTGCCAAAATCACAAACTTAAATTTTTATATATCTTTGGCGCGAATGCCGAGGCCGGCATTCATGCTAAAAACAAGTGTCTCGCGTAATGTATCGTACCGTGTTCGAGGGCGTATCATGATGTACGGTAGCGTGGCCATTGGCGTGGCCGTGAGTTTGTTGGCTGCGTCTATGCCGGTGGCTGCGCAGCAGGTTGCCATTGTAAGTCCGACGACGAAGCGCGCTCCGGAATTCATGCGGATCTACGGCAGCTCGCAGCCTCCTTATGGGTTCGTATCTTTCTGTGAGCGAGAGCCGGTCGAGTGCACCGCAACCTCGAACAACACCGATACGCGTCTTGATGCGACACCGGAACGCTTGAGCGACCTCGACGTCGTCAACCGCACGGTAAATCATGAAATCGAGCCTGCGACCGACAAGGAAGTCTACGGCGTTACCGAATATTGGACGCTGCCCAAGACGCGGGGCGACTGCGAAGACTATGCCCTGCTCAAGCGTCATCGCCTGATTGCGCGCGGCTGGCCGTCGAGCGCGCTTCTGATGACGGTCGTGCGCGACGAGAAGAACGAGGGGCACGCCGTGCTCACCGTACGCACGACGCTCGGCGATTATATTCTCGACAACAAAATCGACATCGTCCGCCTCTGGAACCAGACGCCGTATCACTACGTGATGCGTCAGTCGTATCTCAATCCGAAGGTTTGGGTTTCGCTCGATCCGAACGATGCATCGACGCCGGCCGCGATCGCAGGCGTGCAATCGGCATCTGAGCCGGATTTTCAAGGTATCGAGATCTTTCCCTGACAGGCAAGCGGAGAGGCGTCTCCGCTCCCCGCCATGTCCGAATGCGCAGACGGCGCGGTCGTTGAACCGCGCGCCGGAATTTTGCGCTTAGTCCTGCTGCGGCTTTAAGCCGGCCTTAAAGCGCTTCCAGTTGGCGACATAACGCGCGGCGCCCCTCTGAAAGCGAACGACATCTTCGTCGCCGAGTTGGCGGATAACTTTCCCCGGCGATCCGACCACCATGGATCGAGGTGGAATCTCCTTGTTTTCGGGGATCAGCGTATTGGCGCCGATGACGCATTCCTCGCCAATCCTGGCCCCGTTGAGGATGACCGATCCGATGCCGATCAGACTTCCGCGCCCGATCGTGCAACCGTGCAGCATGACCATGTGGCCGATGGTGCAATCGGCCTCGATCGTCAGCGGGAAGCCAGGGTCGGTATGCAGCACACACCCGTCCTGGACGTTGGAACGCGGACCGACCGTAATCAGCTCGTTGTCGCCGCGAAGCACGGCGCCGAACCAGACGCTGGCGTCCTCTTCCAGCTTCACCTTACCGAGCAGCACAGCATTGGGCGCGACCCAGAAAGCACCGCTGGCGGGCGTTGCAACGTCAACGCCATCCAAGTTGTAGAGCGTCATTGCGATCCTCGTCGTACCTCAAACGCCTTCGAGATCCATATCGAGGATGGCCATCT
The DNA here is from genome assembly GCA_035547255.1 of Hyphomicrobium sp. GTDB lineage: Bacteria > Pseudomonadota > Alphaproteobacteria > Rhizobiales > Hyphomicrobiaceae > Hyphomicrobium_B. Next base: position 48,928 of record DASZVX010000036.1, on the reverse strand, counting down.
GCAGTTGATAGGAGGTCTCGCCTTCGTCGACCTCGCGGTAGAGCGCAGCGACGAACTCGTTGTTGATGAAGACCTCGGCCATGTCGTCTTTTTTGGGCTGCGGTCTGACCTCGAGCGTCGGCGCTCCGAACGTCTTACGCAAATAGGCCTGAAGCCGTGCAAGCTCGTCTTTCTTCAAGTTCATATCTCCTGGTGAGTGTCAAAGGCCGCCGAAATCGTCGACCCAACCCTGCTCCATCGAGCGAGCTGGCTCGGCGCAACCGGCACTGCCGACAATTTTTGCCGGAACCCCAGCAACGGTAACGTTCGGCGGAACGTCGGACAGGACCACCGATCCGGCGGCGATCCTCGAGCAGGAGCCAACCTTGATATTGCCAAGGATCTTCGCTCCCGCGCCGACCAGCACATTATCGCCGATCTTGGGATGGCGGTCTCCGGTCTCCTTGCCGCTGCCGCCGAGCGTCACGGCGTGCAGGAACGAGCAGCTGTCACCAACCACGGCCGTTTCACCGACGACGAAGCCAGTCGCGTGGTCGAGCATGATCCCCTGGCCGAAACGGGCCGCCGGGTGAATATCGACGCCGAAAAAGCGCGACCCCTGGCTTTGCAGATAAAGCGCGAAGTCGCGACGTCCATGCTTCCAGAGCGCGTGCGCAAACCTATGCGTCACGAGGGCGTGGAAGCCTTTGAAATAGAGAAGCGGATCGAGAAAGCGCGTGCATGCGGGATCGCGATCGTAAACGGCGGACAGGTCGGCGCGAAAAACCTTGCCAATCGTATTGTCGTCTTCGAGCACGCTCTGGAAAGTCTGCGAGATAAGTCCAGCGTCGACATCTGTATGATTGAGCCGTTGCGCGAGGCGGTGGCAGATCGCGTCTTCGAGATGCTGGTGGCTCAGCACGGTCGCATAGATGAAACTGCCAAGCGCCGGCTCTGCCTTCATAGCCGCCTGCGCCTCAGACCTGATCTGCGCCCAGATAGGGTCGACGATCTGGACCTTCGGCGTTGCTGTCTTAGCGTTCGACACGTGAGGGCCTCTTGCTCGTAGGTCCTGGGCGGTGGCCCGCCGCTGATACTGATCCGTCCTGAGGCGGACATTTCCAAGGCGATTAACGGTGCCGGGCGTCGGGGTCAATCCGAGAACCGCTCTCCATTATATACGTTGCCCGGCCGCGCGCATCTGCCGCCCGAGCGCACCTTTGCCCTCCCCCGGATTGCTCATTAAATGGCCCAAACAATCGAAAGGACGGCCGGCATGGCGGAGATCAAGGCTGATAGTCCGGCATTAAGGTATGCTAAAGATGGTGCAATCGCCTGGATTACGGCCGACAATCCATCGCGGATGAACGCCCTGACGGGCGCCATGTGGGGGGCGATCCCCGCCGCAATCGGGCAAGCCGTTGCGGACAAGGAGGTGCGCGTCGTCGTCCTGCGCGGAGTGGGCGACAAGGCTTTTTCAGCCGGTGCAGATATCTCCGAATTCGAAAGCGGGCGCACCGGAGACGCAGCCAAGGTTTACGATGCGCTGAACGACGCGGCTTTCAACGCGTTGATCGACTGCCCGAAGCCGACGATCGCGATGATCCATGGATTTTGCCTCGGCGGCGGACTTGGACTTGCGCTCTGCTGCGACATGAGGATCGCAGATGAAACAAGCCAGTTTGCGATTCCTGCTGCCAAGCTCGGCATCGGCTACAACGCACGGTGGGTCCGGCCCATCCTCGCTGCCGTCCCTGCCGATCGCGCCAAGCAATTGCTGTTCACCGGCCGGCGTTTCCGCTCCGCTGATGCGGAAGCGATGGGGCTCGTCACACAGCTGGTGCCGAAGGCCGAAATCGAGACGACCGTCAGAGCACTGGCGCAAGAAATCGCGGAGAACGCGCCGCTTTCCGTCGCGGCAGCCAAGCGCGTCATCGATGAAATATCGCGGCGCCCGGAGCATCCCGATATGGCGGAGCTCGATGCCGCGATCGCGGCCTGTTTTGCAAGCGAAGACTACGCCGAGGGGCGGCGTGCCTTTCTCGAAAAGCGGAAACCGGAATTCAAAGGCAAATGAGACATTCAAGTCATAGACTTTGTCTTGCGTTGGTCGTCGGCCTTTCGAGCATGGTCTCAGCAAAGGCAGTGCTCGCTGGTGACGCGGCGGCCCAAAACGCCTGCTTCTCACCTGCCGCCTTGGCGGGAGTGCCTGGCGAAGAATTGCCAGCGAAGGGCAATCATACTTTCGACGCGCCGATCAAGCTCGGCGATTTCAAACCCGCGTCCGCCGTTCCCGTTTCACTCCGCGGCTCGATCCGTCGCGTAAACCTTCCTGCCGGAGAAAAGGTCATCGCGTTGACATTCGATCTCTGCGAGCAACGCGGCGAGATTGCGGGCTACGACGGACGGATCATCGATTATCTGCGTCAGCAAGGCGTCAAGGCGACGTTCTTTGCGGGCGGCAAATGGATCGCGTCGCACCGGACCCGCACCGAACAGCTCATGCTCGATCCGCTGTTCGAGATCGGCAATCACACGGAAACGCATGCAAACTTAAGGCTTCTGACGCCGGCAGCGGTCCGTCAACAGGTTCTGGCGCCGCAAAAGGCCTATGAAGATGCTCGCGCAGATCTCGCTGCAAATCAGTGCCTCGCATCATCGCCAAATGCGTTGCACGAAATTCCTGAACAGCCGAAGGTGTTTCGCTTCCCGTATGGTGCGTGCAACGACGCTTCCATGAAAGCTGTCAACGATGCCGGCATGCTTGCCATTCAATGGGACGTTGCGACCGGCGATCCCGATCCACACGTATCGGCAACGAGAATTGCCGACGCGATGGTCAACGAAGCCAAGCCGGGCTCGATCATCGTCAATCACGCGAACGGGCGTGGCTGGCATACGGCCGAAGCGTTGCCCATCGCGATCCCGAAGCTCAAAGCCAAGGGTTACAAGTTCGTGACCGTCAGCGAGCTGGTCGCCATGGGCAAGCCGGTCATCACCACGGAATGCTACGACCGCAAGCCCGGCGATACGAACCGCTATGACTTCTTCGCAGCGTTGCAGCATCCGCTCAACTCCAATTCAAGAACGCAATCGGTTGCTGCGGCCCCTTCTCAGCGCGCCACTGCAACGAAACGGACGAAGCCCTGGTCGACATCCGTCAGCCCCTCGCGTTCGCGCGCTCAACAGCAGTCCACCGGCGCGAAGTGAAAATGAAGAATGCGCATCCTGAATCCTTTCGGCTGCGCGGGTTCGACCTCGAACCTATGACGGCAATCGCGGCTGAAATCGTCGGCCCGCTACTCGCAAGCATCGATCCCTGGGCACGCTACGCCTACACGTCATCGGCACTGACGGCCTTTCTAACCGCCGAAGAGGCCGATGCACCCCGCTTCGCGATCAAAGTGGACAGCGTCATTGCCGGGGCCGTCAGCATCCGGAGCAACTGGCTACGCGGACCTTACCTGCAGTTTCTAGGTATCCTGCCGGCCTATCAAAGCCACGGGATCGGGGGAGCGATCCTCAAGTGGTTCGAGGATGAGGCGCGCGGCGCGCGTGCACAAAATCTCTGGGTTGCCGCCTCCGAGTTCAACACGCGAGCCCTGTCGTTCTACGAGCGGCATGGGTTCAACCGCACCGCGACGCTGACCGATCTCGTCGTCGAAGGCAGTTCTGAGATTTTGCTACGAAAGCGGCTGCTGCCAGCTTGAAATGCCCGCCTCGGAAATTCGCCGACAGAGCGGAGTGCTCCGCTGCGCAACCCGACCGTTTGCCATTTTGGGACGCAGATCACGTAAATCGGGGCTAATAAAATAATTTTTGACAGTTCTTTTTTGTGCGCCGCATTCTGCTCAAATCCCACACGGCGACGATCCGTACACATCCTGAGGGGTACGGACTATTTCCCAGAAGAGGTATCGTAATCTCGAATTCTTCCGGGACCTCGCGTCGCGGAAAAATTTACCGGAACGGGGAACGCAGTCTGGGGGCCCAATGTTTCTGTTCAGCTGAGACGAGCGCATATGCGGATTTTGACCGCGCTCCTCTCTGCATCGCAAAATGCTTTTTCCTTGTCAGCCGCGCTTACTGCTGCGTAGCTTCGATTGCGCTTCAGACAAGGGAAGCGAAACGGAATCCAGAACTCTCATCTCGAGAGGTGACGGTATGACCCTGCAAGCGAGATTCAATGCCCTTGCGCTCTTTCTGTCATTTGGTTTCGTGATAGCGGTCGTACTCGGAATGATATGAGACGGCCCTCCGGGAGGAACGCCTGAAACGCAAACCCGCACCAACTGCTCCAAGGAGCCAACGAGACGGGGATTTTCAAGGAAGACTGGCGCGAGCCAAATGACAATCGGCGCGGCACATCATGTGACCGCGCCGATTTTTTATTTTCGGAAACGATTTCGTTGCCGCGATTATGCAGCTTCGGTCGCCGTCGTCGGCTTACGGTCGTAATTCAAGGTCGGCGATAGCCACCGCTCCGTCTCTTCGATGGTCCAGCCCTTGCGCGCAGCATAATCGGCAACCTGATCGCGCTCGATTTTGCTGACACCGAAATAGTGACTTTCGGGATGGGCGAAGTAGAGGCCCGAGACAGCAGCGCCCGGCCACATCGCAAAGCTTTCCGTCAACTCGATGCCAGCGGACTTCTTGACGTCCATCAGCTTCCAGAGCGTCGCCTTCTCCGTGTGGTCAGGCTGCGCGGGATAGCCGGGAGCCGGGCGGATGCCTTGATACTTCTCGTGGATCAAGTCTTCGTTCGTCAGCTTTTCGCCCTTGGCATAGCCCCAAAGCTCTTTGCGCACCTTCTCGTGCATCGCTTCGGCAAACGCTTCCGCGAGGCGGTCGCACAGCGCCTTTGCGATGATGCGGCTATAGTCATCGGTCTTCTTGATGTGCTTTGCGATCGCTTCATCTTCGCCGATTCCCGCGGTTACGGCGAAACCGCCGACATAATCTGCAAGACCCGTTTCTTTCGGTGCGATGAAATCAGCAAGCGCCATATGCGCCCGGTTGCGCGACGGATCGCGAGCGATCTGCTGGCGTAGCGTATGCAGTACCGTACGCTGCGACGTGCGTGTGTCGTCGGTATAGACTTCGATGTCGTCGCCGATGCTGTTGGCGGGCCAGAATCCGACGACTGCCGACGCCGTCACCCACTTCTCTGCAATGAGGCGTTTCAAGAGCTCTTGCGCGTCGTCGAAAAGCTTTTTGGCCTCGGTGCCGACTTTGTTGTCGGTCAGGATTTGCGGATAGCGCCCTGAAAGCTCCCACGCCTGGAAAAATGGCGTCCAGTCGATGTAGGGCACCAGGGATGCCAAGCTGTAGTTCGGAAATGCGCGGATCCCGAGGAAGCTCGGCTTCACTGGCTTGAAGGATGCCCAATCGATCTTGAATTTGTTGGCGCGTGCGGCTTCCAATGTGATGCGCTGCTTGCGTGCCTCGTGCGCGAGGTGGGTTTCGCGCACCTTCGCATATTCGGTTTTGATATTCTGAACGAACGGCGCCTTCTCGGTTTCCGATAGCAAATTGGAGACGACACCCACCGCGCGGCTGGCGTCGAGAACGTACACAGCCTGCCCTCTCTGATAGTTCGGGCTGACCTTGACGGCGGTATGAACCTTGCTCGTCGTGGCGCCGCCTATGAGCAACGGGCACGCGAAGCCTTCGCGTTCCATCTCGGCGGCGACAAAACACATCTCGTCGAGCGACGGTGTGATAAGGCCCGAGAGGCCGATCATATCGACCTTCTCTTTTTTTGCCGTCTCGAGGATCTTGGCCGCCGGCACCATCACGCCGAGATCGATCACCTCGTAGTTGTTGCACTGGAGCACAACGCCGACGATGTTCTTGCCGATGTCGTGCACGTCGCCCTTGACGGTCGCCATCAGAATTTTGCCGGCCGACGGCATCTGATCGAGACCCGATGCTTTCTTTTCGGCTTCAAGGTACGGCTGCAGGTAGGCGACGGCTTGCTTCATCACGCGCGCCGACTTGACGACCTGCGGTAGGAACATCTTGCCGGCACCGAAAAGGTCGCCGACGATATTCATGCCCGCCATCAGCGGGCCTTCGATGACGTGCAGCGGCTTTTCAGCTTTCGCGCGTGCTTCTTCGGTATCGGCCTCGATGAATTCGGTAATGCCATGGACAAGCGCATGCGACAGGCGCTGTTCGACAGTACCCTCGCGCCAGGACAGGTCCTTCTCTTTGGCCTTCGCGCCGCCCTCGCCCTTGAATTTCGGCGCGGCATCGAGCAGGCGGTCGGTGGCATCAGGCCGCCGGTTGAGGATCACGTCTTCGCACAGTTCGCGCAGTTCGGCCGGGATATCGTCGTAAACGGTCAACTGACCGGCGTTGACGATGCCCATGTCCATGCCGGCTTGAATGGCATAGTAGAGAAACACCGAGTGCATCGCCTGGCGCACCGGTTCATTGCCGCGGAAGGCAAACGACAGGTTCGAGACGCCGCCGGAAATATGCACGAGCGGCATCTTTTCCTTGATCTGGCGCGTCGCCTCTATGAATGCGATGCCGTAGCCGTTGTGCTCTTCGATGCCGGTCGCAACAGCAAAGATATTCGGATCGAAAATGATGTCTTCGGGCGGAAAGCCGACCTTCTCCGTCAGCAGCTTGTAAGCGCGCTCGCAGATCGACACCTTGCGTTCGATGGTGTCGGCTTGGCCGGTCTCGTCGAAAGCCATGACGACGACCGCTGCACCATAGCGCAAGACCTTGCGCGCATGTTCGAGGAATGGCCCCTCGCCTTCCTTCATGCTGATCGAGTTGACGATCGGCTTACCCTGCACGCACTTGAGGCCGGCCTCGATGACGGTCCATTTCGAGCTATCGATCATCACCGGGACGCGCGAGATATCGGGTTCGGAGGCGATCATATTGAGAAACGTCGTCATCGCCTTCTCGGAATCGAGCAGGCCCTCATCCATATTGACGTCGATGATCTGCGCACCGGCCTCGACCTGCTGACGCGCGACCGTCAACGCGCCTGCGTAATCGTTTTGCTCGATCAGCTTGCGAAACTTGGCGGAGCCTGTGACGTTCGTTCGCTCACCAACGTTGATGAACGATTGTGCTGCATTACCTGTTGTCATTTTCTGATTTCACCCGTGCACGAATGGTTCGAGGCCGGAGAGGCGTAGCCGCGGTTCTGCTTTTGAGGGCGTATGCGGCTTATATTTCTTCGCGTGGCTGGCGATATGCGCGATGTGATCGGGTGTCGATCCGCAGCATCCGCCGATGATGTTGATCAGGCCGTCGGCAAGCCAAGGTTCCACTTTGCAAGCCATGTCGTCCGGAGTTTCGTCGTACTCGCCCATCGCATTCGGCAACCCGGCGTTCGGATAGGCCGAGATGCGTACATCCGCAACGTGGCACAGCTCGGCAATGTAGGGCCGCATCAATTCGGCGCCGAGAGCGCAGTTCAGTCCGATCGAAAACGGTTTCAGGTGCCTCATCGAATACCAGAACGCTTCGGCCGTCTGGCCCGAAAGCGTGCGTCCGGAGCGATCGGTGATCGTGCCCGAGATCATGATCGGCAGCTGGAGATCTTTTTCTTCAAAGACCTCGAGCGTCGCGAACCCTGCCGCTTTGGCGTTCAAGGTGTCGAAGATCGTCTCGATCAAGATCATGTCCGCGCCGCCATCGATGAGTCCGCGCACCTGTTCTTTGTAGGCATCGCGCAGCTCGTCGAAATTGATATTCCGGTAGTCCGGATTGTTGACGTCCGGCGAAATCGACGCCGTGCGGTTCGTCGGGCCGACGGCGCCGGCGACGAAGCGCGGCTTCTCCGGCGTCTTGGCGGTCCAATCGTCGGCCGCCCGGCGTGCGAGCTTGGCTGCCGCGACGTTCATCTCGTAAGCCAAATCTTCCATACGATAATCGGCGAGCGAGATGCGCTGCGCGTTGAACGTGTTCGTCTCGATGATATCGGCGCCCGCCGCGAGATATTCGGCATGAATACCTTCGATCACCTTCGGCTGCGTCAGAACCAGAAGATCGTTGTTGCCTTTGACATCCTTGGAATGATCCGCGAACCGCTCACCGCGATAGTGCTCTTCCCCGAGCTTGTGCCGTTGGATCATGGTGCCCATCGCACCGTCGATGATCAGGATGCGTTCACTCGCGGCTTTTTCCAGCGCCGTCCAGCTCGGCTTACGTCTCATGTCACGCCTCGTATTTCCCAGATGTCAGATTATGCCGCGTTCGCGTTGGCATTCGCCCTCGCCGACCTTAGCCCCAGAAGGTGGCAGATGGCATAGACGAGGTCGGCACGGTTCAAAGTGTAGAAGTGAAACTTCTTGATGCCCTCATCGACGAGATCCATCACCTGCTCGGTCGCAACCGCGGCGGCGACCAGATGGGTCGTTGCGCTATCCTCCTCCAAATTTTCAAAACGGCGTGCCAGCCATGACGGCACACTCGCGCCGGCGCGTTTCGCGAATCCCGATACTTGCTTGAAATTATGAATGGGAACGATGCCCGGCGAGATCGGTACCCAGATTCCGGCAGCCCGCGCACGTTCCACGTAGCGCAGAAAATGCGCGTTATCGAAACCGAATTGCGTGATGATGCGATCGGCACCGGCGTCAACCTTGGCTTTGAGATTTTCGATGTCGGCCTCGAACGACACGCTCTCGGGATGTTTCTCGGGATAACCCGCGACCGAAATCTCGAAATTCGCGATCTTCTTCAGTCCGGCGACAAGATCGGCAGCGTTGATATATCCGCCCGGGTGCGGCTCATATTTTGCGCCCGCTCCCTGAGCCGGATCGCCGCGAAGCGCCACGATATGGCGCACGCCTGCATCCCAGTAGGCTCTGGCGACGGCGTCGACCTCCTCCTTCGTCGCATCGACGCAGGTGAGATGGGCTGCGGGCTTCAACTCGGTTTCGCGCAAGAGCCGCGTGACGGTTGCGTGCGTGCGCTCGCGCGTCGATCCGCCTGCTCCGTACGTCACGGAGACGAACTCCGGCTGCAGCGGCGCGAGACGCGAGATCGACGACCACAGCGTCTCTTCCATCTTCTCCGTCTTCGGCGGAAAGAACTCGAAGCTGACGACGATGTCACCCGAGCCGAGCAGCTTGCTTTTGCGTTCGTTGCCCTGTGCCATCAACGAGCCTCCTCAAGAGTGCCAGTGGCCTCGGCATCTCTGTTCGTTCTTCCAATGAATTCGTCCGGACGCTCGGCGAGCCAGAGCGTAACGGTCAAGATATCTTCGCTGCCGCCCGGCTTGCGCGTGAGATCGCGCACCATGCGAGGAACGAGGCCCGCATCCTTCAGCCAGCCGCTGATCTGGTCATGCGAAAAGCCCAGGCGCTCGTGAGCTTCCTCGGTCCGCAAAAACTCCAGCTCGTGCGGCGCGAAGTCGACGATCAGCAATTTGCCTCCCGGCGCCAGGACACGCGCGGCCTCGCGGATCGCCAACGACGGATCGGACAGAAAATGTAGGATCTGATGCATCACGATGGCATCGGCCTGCCTGTCGGCGAGCGACAGGGCGTATATATCGCCATGGCGCACCTGAGCACGCGTGCAGCCGTCTATCTTCAGCTTGGCGCGCGCATAGGCGAGCATCGCCTGGTTGACGTCGATGCCGAGGCCTCTGTCGAAGAGATCGGCGAAAAGCTCGAGCGTGCGACCGGTTCCCGTTCCGAGATCAAGCAGGAAGCGGAACGGACCGCCGCCCAACGCTTCGCGCATCGCGGCTTCGACTTCCCGCTCGGCAACGTGGAGCGTCCGGATCCGATCCCAATCCGCCGCATGCTTTTCAAAGAAGGCCTGCGCCGCTGCCTCACGCTCGCGTTTCAATGCGTCGGCCCGTTCGCGGTCGAGCCTTACCGCCGGTTCGGCAGGGTCCACGTCGGCAACGAGCCGCAATGCCAAGCGGCCGCCCGGCTGACGGTCGGAAATGTGAAAATAAACCCAGCTGCCTTCGCGGAAGCGCTCGATCAGGCCCGCCTCGTACAGGAGCTTCAAATGGCGGCTGATGCGGGGCTGGCTTTGCCCCAGGACGAGCGTCAGATCCTTAACGTTGAGCTCTCCACCCGCAAGCAGGAGCAAAATGCGCAGACGCGTCGGCTCGGCCGCCGCCTTCAGCGCCGTAACCAGATCCGATGTTTTGAGTTCCGCCACTGACATGCCCGACAACATATAAAGATATGTTTATGTGTCAAGTGCTGTCTTTGCCGAATATGCTGGGCTGGCGGATACCGGACAGTGCTTAACTACGTTTTAGCAACCTCGTGCATAACGTCCTTTCGCCCGCCCCTCGGGTCATGGCGGTAATGTACATGCAGCAATCCTCTGAACAGTCTGAGATTTCCGGCGAAACCAATCGCCTGCCGATCACCTTCATGCAAAGCGAACCGAAGCTAGCAAAGCTGCCGGGGTTGCTGCTGATGACGACACTGGCGGGCCTCATCGTCGTCCCACAGATCGGTCTCGCAGTTTACGCGCTGGCGTCGCCCGAATTGCGCGCCGCACTCGCGGCCCAGCCGGTTGCCGCTCTGGAGCTTGCCGCCGCTTTTGTCTTTTGGGCCGGCCTCGTGTGCTGGCCGCTGCGCAACATCGTCGTTGCCTTGATATCGGACCGCGTCATCGACATCCGGGACGGAGAAGTCATGGTCATCGACCGGACGCCTCTCTCTGCCCACGGATGGCGCATGCCGCTCGCGACTTACGAAGGCGTGGCAGTCCACCTCAGAACATCGCTCTCCAGCGTCCGGCGCGAAGTCGTGCTGGTGCACCCGAACCCAAGCCGCAGCGTCATTTTGGCGTCCGCCGAGCAGTTTGGAGAACGCGAAATCCTCGAGCTATGCCACATCCTTGGGCTTCCGCTTCTTAGCGCCGATGGTCGGGCCGGCCCCAATGGGCGGTCCGGCGGCCACAAATTCAACACCGATCTTACACCGGCACGAGCGTAATTGGGCATTGTTTTGACCAGATTGTTGCTTCTCTACCGCGGTAGGGGCGGTTTGTGCGGGTGACTTAAGGCACGGACCTTTCGTGCCGACTTCAAAAGTGAGAATTGATAAGGGGCGACTATGCGAGGGTTAGACACGCAGATGATTACTTGGACGCGGACACGCTCCGCCTGCTGGCTGCTTGCCGTGATCGCCTGCTTTGCCGGGCTGACCGCTGGCACGGCGCGCGCTGAATCACCAGCCGCCTATATGCAGAAGGTTCAAAACGAACTGCTCGCTGCACAGCGCACGGGCAGCGTTACGGCATTCAGCGACGTCCTCCGCAAGCACATGGATGTTCCGGGCGTCGGCCTGACCGCGCTTGGCCCGCATGCGCGCACGCTGCCGAAAGCCGAGCGCCCGAGCTACTACAACGGCATGATCAACTTCATTGCCAAATATGCCGCCAAGACGGCTCCGCAATATCCGGTTGCAAGCGCTGTCGTCGTCGGCCAAGGACCGGGCGATGCTGGCGGCACGAACGTCGACGCACGCATCACGTTGCGCTCGGGCGAGAGCTACGACATCCGCTGGCTCGTAATGAAATCGGGCACTGGGTACAAAGTCCGCGATGCGCAGGTTGTCGGGTTCTGGATGACGTCGTTCCTCGATGATCTCTTCCAGAACTACATCACCGAGAACGGCAACAATCCAAGAGCGCTCATACTCGCTTTGAGCCGCTAACCGAGCACCACGACCGCCCCCTCGCCAGATCGAACCGATTTGTGCCTTTTCCGCATGCATCGGGGACATTTTTCGCAATCGTCGGCACACCTCTTAATCTCGCTGAGATGAGTGCCTATGTGAGGCCGACGCACGCGGCGGCGTGTCTACGACGGCACGCATCTCTGTGCCTTCGTCCCTCAGCCGCGGTTACCGCATTGACAACGCTACGCACCTATGAGCGCTAGCTAGCATATCGGCGCGTAATGTCCGGCTCATGGGATGCCGGACTGGTTGAAGCGGGGCTTGCAGCACACGGCAGGACCGCGGAGCAGGTAGGGAGGCCGTCGTGTTCTCGGCGAAAACGTATTCTTTGGCGAGTGCCGCCGTTGCTGCATTGGTGTTCGGGACTCAACCTGGATACTCCGCGACGAAAGACGGGATCATTCTTGCTCAACAGCAAGCCGAGCCGACTGATGCAGGTCAGGCAACTCCTGCGCAGCCGTCCGCGGGAGAGGATGCGACCCCGTCGACCACTCCCGAAGCTGGTGGTAACGCCGAGGAAGGTCAAAGCAACCCTGCATCGGAAGGCAATGGTGATGCCGCGGGTTCGGAAGGTGGCGCCAGCCCGGCCCACGACGACGCAGCACCCGCAACCGGCGACGACAAGGCCGCTTCGCCGGAGAACGGCTCTACAGACGTCGCCCCCGTCGCGCCGGAGGCTCCCGCGACGCAAGCCGAACCCGACGCTCCCGCACCCTCAAGCACGCAGGGCTCGACCGTTGATGCCAGCCAGCTGCAGATCGGGGCAGCCGTATTCGGTTCGGACGGGGCAAAGATCGGCGAAGTCAACGGCGTAAGATCGGATGCCACCGGCAAAGTGCAAGAGATCCTCGTCACTGCCGGAGGCGCCGCCGGGATTAACGCCAAGGTGTTCGCCGTTTCGAGCGATAAGATCGCCGAGGTGAAAGACGGCGTGAAACTGTCGATCACCTCGGAAGAAGCGAAGCAGCTGCCGATCATCGACAACAGCAACGGCTGAGCATCTTGATTGCGGCTTCCGACTCTCCTTCGTCGAGCCGGCCGAAAGCCGCGGTTGTTGATTGCGGCTTCCGACTCTCCTGCGCGAGCCGGCCGAAAGCCGCGGTTGCTGTCCGCTAGCGCTCGAACCGCTTGAACTTGATGCGATGGGGCTCGACAGCCTCGTCGCCGAGCCGGCGCTTCTTGTCTTCCTCATAGTCGGCGAAGTTGCCTTCGAACCATTCGACGTGGCTGTCGCCTTCGAATGCCAGGATGTGCGTTGCCAGGCGGTCGAGGAAGAAACGATCGTGCGAGATGACGACGGCGCAGCCGGGGAAATCTTCGAGCGCCGCTTCGAGCGCCCCAAGCGTTTCGGTGTCGAGATCGTTGGTCGGCTCGTCGAGCAGCAACAGGTTGCCGCCCTCTTTCAGAAGCTTCGCCAAGTGCACGCGATTGCGTTCGCCGCCCGATAGCAGCCCGACCTTCTTCTGCTGATCGGCCCCCTTGAAGTTGAACCATCCGCAATAGGCGCGGCTTGGCACTTCTTTCTTTCCGCCAAGCAGCATCTGATCGAGACCGCCGGAGATTTCCTCCCAGACGGTTTTCTTGTCGTCGAGGTGCGCGCGCGACTGGTCGACGTAGGCGATCTTGACGGTATCGCCCAAGCGGATCGAGCCGCTGTCGGGTTGCTCGGCACCGGTCAGCATTTTGAATAGGGTGGTCTTGCCGGCGCCGTTCGGACCGATGACGCCGACGATGCCGCCGGGCGGAAGCTTGAAGGAGAGATTATCGATGAGCAGGCGATCGCCGAAACCTTTGGTCAGGCCATCAGCTTCGATGACGACGCCGCCGAGGCGCGGTCCGGTCGCGATCTGGATGCTGGCGCGACCGCTTTCTTCGCGACCGGCCTCGTCGGCAAGTTTCTCATAGGCCGTGATACGTGCCTTCGACTTTGCTTGCCGAGCCTTCGGCGATGATCTGATCCATTCGAGTTCGCGCGAGAGGGTCTTCTGCTTGCCCTCCTCCTGCGCCTTCTCGACGGCTTCGCGCTTGGCCTTCTGCTCGAGCCAGCCGGAATAATTGCCCTTCCACGGCACGCCCTGCCCGCGGTCGAGTTCCAGAGTCCACTCGGTGATGTTGTCGAGGAAGTAGCGATCGTGTGTTACTAGGATTACGCAGCCTGCGTATTCTCTCAAGTAGCGTTCAAGCCAGGCGACGCTTTCAGCGTCGAGATGGTTGGTCGGCTCGTCGAGCAGCAAAATATCAGGCTTGGAAAGCAGCAGCCGCGTCAGTGCCACGCGGCGCTTTTCACCGCCTGAGAGCTTTGTGACATCGGCGTCGCCCGGCGGCGAACGGAGTGCGTCGAGTGCCTGCTCGACCTGAGCGTCGAGATCCCAAAGATCCTGCGCGTCGATCTGATCCTGCAGAGCCGTCATCTCATCCGCTGTCTCGTCGGAATAGTTGGCAGCGATTTCGTTGTAGCGATCGAGGATGGCCTTCTTCTCCGCAACGCCCTCCATGGCATTGCCGAGAACGTCCTTCTCCGGATCCAGCTCCGGCTCCTGCGGCAAATATCCAACCTTGATGCCGTCGGCCGCCCAAGCTTCGCCGATGTAGTCATCTATCCGGCCGGCCATGATCTTGAGCAGGGTTGATTTACCCGCACCATTGAGGCCGACGACGCCGATCTTGGCACCCGGCAGGAACGAAAGCGAAATGTCTTTCAGCACCTGCTTGCCCCCCGGATACGTCTTGGAGAGCTTGTGCATGTGGTAGACGTACTGATGTGCGGCCATCGCAGGGGCGCCTCTATAAAAGAAGGTTTAGGGATTTGGCGCGTTCTAGCCGATCGCCGCGCATTGCTCAAATATATCATTGCGCCGGGGTTTCAACCCGCCGCAGACCGCCGTACACGTCCGCCAAGTCTTGAAACGAGGGATTGCTGCAATGTCCGAACACCCCCAGAAAAATGGCAAGCCGCATAGGCCTCGTTTTGTCTGCGCATTGACCGGGGCAGAACTGCCCCATAGCGCCGTCGTCAATCTCGCGACCGTGCTTCCCTCTCTCGCGGAGCGAATTCGCAAAGATCATCCCGATCTGAATGATGACGTGTTCATCTCACGCAAAGAGCTGGACCGCTACCGCACGCTCTATGTGACAGAGCTGCTGCATGCAGAGTCGGGCGACTTGAACGAGATCGAGTCGCAGGTGGCAAAGAGCCTCGCTACCCACGAGACCCTTGCCGCAAACGTCGAAACTGAGTTCGGCGCCGTGAGGACGCTCGGCGAACGACTTTCCGATCTGCTTGCGGATTTTGGCGGCAGCTGGAGCTTTCTGATCGTGTTTGCGGCATTCCTCGGAGGATGGATGCTCATCAGCTCCTATCAAGGCCAAACGAGCTTCGATCCCTATCCCTTCATTCTTTTGAATTTGATTTTGTCGACAATCGCAGCCGTGCAGGCGCCGATCATCATGATGAGTCAGAAACGGCAGGAGGCGAAGGATCGGATGCGTTCGCTCAACGATTATCGCGTCAATCTCAAAGCCGAGCTCGAGATCCGACACTTGCACGAAAAGATCGATCACCTGATCAACAAGCAATGGCAGCGGCTTGCGGAGATCCAGGAGCTTCAGCTCGAGAAGATGATGGAGCAGCGGAAATAGGTCGCTCGTTTCGCCACTGGTTCATCGCTGCGATTGAGCAACCAGCCCAGGCAGCATTTCTGCTCGTTTGCGCCAGCGGCGAACGATCTCCGATGCGATAACTTCAGCGGAATGAAGCGGCTTGTATGTCCAGGTTTCGATTGCTCTTCCGGGTTTGGGAACCGGCCTCGTCGCGCCATAACCGGCAAGTGCCTTATGAAAGCGATCGAATTTGGCGCTACCTCCTGAAGGAGAGAAAACGTAGATCGGCCGGCCCGTCGCCGCTGCCTCGCAGGTCATGCTGACGCTATCGGCGGTGATGAGGAAAAGATCGGCATGGGCCAGAAAATCCGGATAGGGGTTCTGGCCGCCGCCATCCCAGAACAGCGCGTTCGCATTGCGCACGGCTTCCTTGATGCGCGCCGTCAGTTTATCCGGCGTCCGGCGCGACGCCGTGATCATCAAACCAAATCCCGCATCGGCGAATGCCTTGAGACACGCGATCAGCCGGGACTCGTCAGCGTCGCTATAGCTATAGTCTCCGTTCGGTCCGCCGATCAAACAGGCAGCGCGCGGCCGAGGCAGAGCCGCGATCTCGGATGGTACATACGCGCGGAGCGTCTCCAACCGCCGCGACGAATAGCGGTGAGGCGCTGTCAGCGTTGAAATGACGTTGGGTCCGCGCCGATGGTCGTGCTCGGGGACCCAGATCAGGTCGGCGCTTCCGGGGCCTGTTCTGGGGTCCATCAAAATGACCGTATACGTCGCAAAGCCGGCCTGGCGGCGAAGCGCCCGGAGATAGGGAATCGTTGTGCGGCCAGTGGCGAAGGCGAATGCCGGCCATGGCGGTCCGAACTGCGTGTCGGGTTGGCCGAAACGCTCGCGCGGCGAGACTGGACCCCAGGGCGCCATCCACTTGAAGACGCCGCTCGGTGTCACCCGTTTTACCTCGGCCGTCACGCCCAGCGCATCGACGACGCCGAAGCATTGGGCTTCGTGGCCTGCCTTGCCGTCAGAAAATATCCAAGCCGTCTGGCCAGCGAGGGGCCCCGCATGGGGGAGCGAACCTGTCATACCGCGATCTTTTCATCTCTCCCGGCCGAAGAGTCGAGCCCCAGGCCTCCACATGACAAAGAAACAAATGAAACGTAATGCCGCTCAGTAGCGTTCCTGATATTACACTTCTGTCTTCTCGAACGGATTGTTTATGCCGATAGAACTCGACGCAACGGACTGGCGAATTTTGAAAGAGCTGCAGGCCGACGGCCGGATGACGAATATTGCGCTCGCCAACCGGATCGGCCTTTCGGCTCCCCCGTGCCTCCGTCGCGTCCGCGCGCTCGAAGAAGCCGGACTGATCTCAGGATACACTGCTCTCATCGATGAAGTCGCGCTTGGGTATGCGCTGACGGCGTTCGCGATGGTGCGGCTTCACAACCAGGCGGAATCTGACCTTCGCGCCTTCGAGAACCGCGTCCTTGCCTGGCCCCTCGTCCGTGAGGCCTACATGCTTTCCGGCGAGAGCGACTTTATGCTCAAGTGCATTGCTCGCGATCTGCCGGAGTTCCAGAGTTTTGTGCTCGACGAGCTGACGTCCGCGCCGAACGTCGCAAGCGTCAAAACGTTTCTGACCATCCGAAGGACCAAGCGTGAGCCCGGAGCTCCGATTGCTGCTGCGGGCCCGGAAGACACCTGAAGCGCTAAGATGCATTTCGAGGGTGCGATGCAGGGCTTTTCGACCGACGTGACGTCAACGAGCCTGGCGCTGCTGCTTGGCATCCTATCGCTCAGCGTGACGAGCGACGCCATCGCGACGTCGAGCGACCTCTATGATCGCTACTTCTCCAATGTTCTCGCCGGACCGCCTTGCTTCGCGCGGACCTACGACGACGCACATCTCAAGGCGCATCCGGCACAGCGCGTCCGCAGCATCGAGATCGACCTTTCCAAGACGAACTCCGACGGCTCGCCTAATTCGTCCGATCGCTTCGAACTCGGGTTTGCATTGATGCTTGCAACAAGTTCGGATTGGTACGGTCAGGCCGCGAGCTGCAAGGCAAGCGACAGTGCTTTCGAATGTTTTCTAGAGGGAGACGGCGGCCTCTTCCGTTTGACGCCGACCGCGGACGGTGGGCTTCGCCTCGAGACTGGAGAAACGGGCATCGCGATCGAAGGAACTTCCGATACGATCGAACTCAGCGGCACCGAAGGCGACGACAGAGTCTTCGAATTGTTGCCGTCGAAAGGTGAATGCGATGCCGCGCACGCCTTTTTCGAGGGCGGCAACGAATAGCCACCCTAGCGTTTGTCAGGCCTACTTCCAGGCGACTTTTAGAACTTCGAGCGTTCGCGTGCCCTTCGGCGTCGTCACGTCGACGCTCTCGCCCTTCGACTTGCCGATCAGTGCGCGAGCAATCGGAGACGAGATCGATATCTTGCCGTTCTTCAAGTTGGCTTCCGTATCGCCGACGATAGTGTAGGTGACCTTCTCGTCGGAATCTTCATCCTGCAGCGTCACGGTCGCGCCGAACTTGACCGTATCGCCGGAAAGTTTCGACGTGTCGATGACTTCGGCGCGGTTGATCTTGTCCTCAAGCTCGGCGACGCGGGCCTCATTCAAGCCCTGCTGTTCCTTGGCGGCATGGTACTCGGCGTTCTCCGAGAGGTCGCCGTGAGCGCGCGCTTCGGCAATCGCCGCGATAATGCGCGGACGTTCAACGGCCTTCAGGCGCTGCAGCTCCTCTTCGAGGTTCTTGTAACCCTCGACAGTCATCGGCACCCGTTCCATCATCATCTCCACGTCTCGAACGGTCTCAATTCGCGGAGCGCCCGGCTCCGACCAAATTAAACGCATGCTTAGGTGAACAGGAAAGTCGTTGTGCTGGCCGCGCTGTTCGAAAGCGTTCAAATCACCTGCGTTGCGAACGGCTCAACGATGCGCGAAAGCCTGCAGCGGAGCCACCTGAAGCGTGTCTGAATTCAACGCCCTGATGGCCCGTGTAACCGCTACTGCCCCAGACAATGTTGTATAGTAGGGGATGTGGTGAAGCAAGGCCGTGCGCCGGATGTCCTTGCTGTCGCTCAGAGCTTTCGAACCCTCGGTTGTATTAAAAACAAGGTGGATATCGCCGTTTTTAATTGCATCGACGATATGCGGCCGCCCTTCCAGCACCTTGTTAATGCTTTCGCACTGAATGCCGTTGGCTTCGAGGAAACGCTTCGTGCCGCGAGTTGCCACGACCTTGAAGCCCATCGCTGCCAACTCTTTCACAGGGCTGACGATCCGAGCCTTGTCGCTTTCCTTGACCGACACGAACACGGTGCCCTCGGAGGGCAACTTCTGGCCGGCGCCGAGCTGGCTTTTGCCGAAGGCCATCGCGAAGTCGTGGTCGATGCCCATGACCTCGCCGGTCGAGCGCATCTCCGGTCCGAGAATCGGATCGACGCCGACAAAGCGTGCGAACGGGAAGACGGCTTCCTTGACGGCGATGTGGTTGTAGACGGGCTTCGCGAGCTTGAAACTTGCGAGGGGCTTCCCCGCCATGATCTCGGAGGCGATCGAGGCGATCGGCATTCCGATGACTTTGGCGACGAAGGGCACGGTCCGCGAGGCGCGCGGGTTCACTTCGAGAATAAAGACCTGCCCGTCCTTGATCGCGAATTGAACGTTCATCAGGCCGACCACACGGAGCGCCAAAGCAAGTTCGCGCGTCTGACGCTCAAGCTCCGCGATGATGTCGCGCGAGAGCGAGTGCGGCGGCAGCGAGCAAGCGCTATCGCCCGAGTGGATACCGGCTTCCTCGATATGTTCCATGATGCCGGCGACGAAGGTGTCCTTGCCGTCGCACAGACAATCGACGTCGACCTCGACAGCATCGGTCAGATAGCTGTCGATCAGAAGCGGGCGCTTGTCGGAAACGACAAGTTCCGACGGACGATCGAGCGTTGCTGAAAGGCGCGCAACATAACGATCGACCTCGGCGCCGTCGTGCACGATTTCCATCGCCCGGCCGCCGAGCACATAGGACGGACGGATGACGACGGGATATCCGATCGTCTCGGCAACCGCGCGGGCTTCACCCGGCGTCTTGGCAATGCCGCTCTTCGGCTGCGCGAGCTTCAACTTGTCGATGAGTGCTTTGAAGCGATCGCGATCTTCAGCAAGGTCGATCGCATCCGGCGATGTGCCGAGGATTGGGACACCCGCTTCTTCGAGAGCGCTCGCGAGCTTCAACGGTGTCTGGCCGCCGAATTGAACGATGACGCCCTTGAGCTTGCCGTTGCCGCTTTCAACACGGATGATTTCGAGCACGTCCTCGGCGGTCAACGGTTCGAAGAACAAGCGATCCGACGTATCGTAGTCGGTCGACACGGTCTCCGGATTGCAGTTGACCATGATCGTTTCATAGCCCGCCGCCGTCAGCGCGAAGCAGGCATGACAGCAACAATAGTCGAACTCGATCCCCTGCCCGATGCGGTTCGGACCGCCGCCAAGAATGACGATCTTTTCTTTCGATGTCGGCGCGGCCTCGCAGACGGGATCGCCGCTGAGACCGGTTTCGTACGTCGAATACATGTAGGCGGTGGGTGACGCGAATTCCGCCGCGCAAGTATCGATGCGCTTGAAGACCGGGGTCACGCCGAGATCGCGGCGCGCGCGGCGGACGTCCGTCTCATTCATTCCGGAAAGCTTAGCGAGACGCGCGTCGGAAAACCCTTGCGCCTTGATGGCACGAAGCTGTGTTGCCGTTTTGGGCAAGCCATGCGCGACAACGCGCGCTTCGGTATCGACGATGCCCTTTATCTCGGCGAGGAACCAGGGATCGATCTTGCAGTACTGGTGGATCTCTTCCTGCGAAAAGCCGAGACGGAAGGCCTGCGCGACCTTCAAAATACGATCGAACGTCGGACGCGAAACAGCAGCGCGCACGACGTTCTTGTCGTCGCCCTACCCAATGCCGTCGAGCTGGAGATCATCGAACCCCGTGAGCCCAGTCTCCATCGAGCGTAGCGCCTTCTGAATGCTCTCGCGGAAAGTCCGGCCGATGGCCATCGCTTCGCCGACCGACTTCATCGACGTCGTCAAAGACGTATCAGCGCCGGGGAATTTCTCGAATGCAAAGCGCGGGATTTTCGTTACGACATAGTCGATCGTCGGTTCGAAGGATGCCGGTGTCGCACCGCCTGTGATATCGTTCTGGATTTCATCGAGGGTGTAACCAACGGCGAGCTTGGCGGCGACCTTGGCGATCGGGAAGCCCGTCGCCTTCGATGCCAGCGCGGACGAGCGCGACACGCGCGGATTCATTTCGATGACGACGAGGCGTCCGTCCGCAGGATTGACCGCGAACTGCACGTTCGAGCCGCCCGTTTCGACGCCGATCTCGCGCAGCACCGCAATCGAGGCGTCGCGCATCATCTGGTATTCTTTGTCGGTCAGCGTCAGCGCCGGCGCCACCGTAATCGAGTCGCCCGTGTGGACGCCCATCGGGTCGATGTTTTCGATCGAGCAGATGATGATGCAGTTGTCCGCCTTGTCGCGGACGACCTCCATCTCGAATTCCTTCCAACCGAGGACGCTTTCCTCGACCAGAATCTGGTTCGTCGGAGAGGCATCGAGCCCGCGCTCGGTGATCTCGAAGAATTCCTCGCGGTTATAGGCGATGCCGCCGCCCGTTCCGCCCAGCGTGAACGACGGCCGGATGATTGCGGGCAAACCGACGTGTTCCAGTGCTTCGGCGGCCTCTTCGCGCGTGTGCGCGAGTTTGGAGCGTGGCGTCTCGAGGCCGATCGCCTGCATCGCCTCGCGGAAGAGCTGGCGGTCTTCGGCCTTGTCGATCGCGTCGGCCTTGGCGCCGATCAGCTCGACGCCATAACGCTGCAGGATGCCCTGCTGATGGAGAGCGAGCGCGGTATTGAGCGCCGTCTGTCCGCCCATCGTCGGCAGAATGGCGTCCGGCTTCTCCTTGCCGATGATCTTCGCGACGACTTCCGGTGTGATCGGCTCGATGTACGTCGCGTCCGCCAGATCCGGGTCCGTCATGATGGTCGCCGGATTGGAGTTGACGAGAATGATCCGGTAACCTTCCTCGCGCAGCGCCTTGCAGGCCTGTGTGCCGGAATAGTCGAACTCGCAGGCCTGACCGATGACGATCGGTCCGGCGCCGATGATGAGGATCGATTTGATGTCGGTGCGTTTGGGCATGCCGCGCAAGCGTTTGGCCGAAGCGGAAGCGGGCGACGCTGCCGGCTCGGTGATTGATGTTTCTGATCTCAGGCTAAGTGGGGCTTATAGGCAAAGGCGGACGGAGGGGGAACCCTGAAAATACTGCGGCATAGGGTTTCCCAACCGTAACGCTGTGGCAGAAACTACACCTCGGCGTAGTTCACACGCTCCATGGACGGCAAAAACACGGTGAGCAGCCCCAAGAGCGGCAAATACGAACAGATGTCATAAACGTAGTCGATACCCCTGGCATCGGCGACGACGCCGAGTACGGCAGCCGCGATTCCCGCGGTTCCGAACGCGAATCCGAAGAAGAGGCCCGCGATCATCCCCACACGCCCCGGCACGAGTTCCTGGGCGAAAACGATGATCGCCGGAAATGCCGATGACAGAACAAGGCCGATCACCACCGACAGGGCAATAGTCCACTGCAGATTGGCGTAGGGCAGCGCGAGCGTGAACGGCAGAACGCCGAGGATCGAAATCCAGATCACAGTCTTGGTGCCAACGCGGTCGCCGATCGGACCTCCGAGGATCGTACCCACAGCGACAGCGCCGAGGAACACGAACAGCAGCAGCTGCGATTGCTGCACGGAAACCCCGAACTTATGCATCGTATAGAAAGTGTAATAGCTCGTCAGGCTCGACATGTAGATATATTTCGAGAAGATGAGCAGCACCAATGTTGCAAGCGCCATGTTCGTGCGGCCGCGCGAGAACGGCATTGCCGGTAATCTGCTACCGACGCTCGGCCGGGCGCGAACGCGACTATCCCACTGGCTGATCCGCCACAGAATGACGATGCCAAGAAGCGCGACGACAGCGAACCAGGCGATGCTCGATTGTCCGTACGGCAATACAATAAACGCCGCGAACAGCGGGCCGAGCGCGGTGCCGAAATTGCCGCCGACCTGAAACACCGATTGCGCCAGTCCGTGGCGTCCACCGGAAGCCATGCGGGCGATGCGCGATGATTCGGGGTGAAAGACTGCCGATCCGATGCCGACGAAAATCGCCCCAGTCAGCAAACCTGGAAAACTCTTCGCGAATGCAAGCAGGACGAGGCCGACCAGCGTCGAGGCCATTCCCATGCTCGTCGAATAGGCTATCGGACGACGATCGGTGAAATTGCCAATGACTGGCTGCAGCAAGGATGCAGTCACCTGAAATGCAGTCGTCAGGAGACCGATCTGCCAGAACGCGAGACCGTAATTGGTCTTCAGCATCGGATAGATGGCCGGCAGCAACGACTGCATGACGTCGTTGATCAGATGGCAAAAGCTCACTGCCAGCAAAATCGAGAATGTCACCTTGGCGGCCGTCGGACGGACGACTGCAGCAGAATCAATCGCGGTCATGAAGGTTTGTCTCCGACGGCGCTTGTAGCGTCATCGTCGAGGACGGTCACCATTGCGGACGGCATGGCAGCTATCGAAGCAGAGATGCGACGGACTGCCAAAGGTGCGCGGAGTTGATGTCCCCTACTTGCCGGTATCGGATGTCGCACCTTGGGCTGGTGCCGGTGCGGGAGAGGCTGCGGGAGCAGGCGGAGCGACATCCTTCGGCGGCTCGATCTTGAGATCGAGCGGGAACGTGTATGAGGTCTTGAAAATCGGCTTATTGTCGTGCCCTGGTACGAGCAGTGCGTTGCTGACGGGGAGCCCCGTCATCACGTCGACGTAGAACATCCGATAGGTCTGGTTTTTGAACGTCTGGCCTTTTTCCGGCGTGCTTTCGAGTTTGTAGGACATGACGTCCCGGCCATCGAGCTTCATGCGGCCGTTGCAGGTATAGGGGCCGACATCCTTCTGCTCCTGCAAAACCGTTTCATCCATCTGAGCCTGCAGTTGCCCCGCGACGTTGGCCGGAAGCTGTTTCCAACTGACATCACCCTGCCGCGACCAGGCTTCCCTGCCGATCAGAATGACCTCCGACGACTTCTTCGTCAGGTCGTTCGTTATCTTCTGATGCATGCGATCCGGGAGAATGTAATCGACGACCATCGTCGTCGGCCCGTTCTCCGTGATCATGTTGCTGTTCATGCTGAACCATGACGAATTGCGCAGCTTGCGGAGCGATGCTGCGACTTCGTCACTGCACGGATTGGCGGGCGCCTTGGCGTCTGAGCCCGCGCCTTGGGGAAGCGGCTGCGCATGAACAGCGCCCGTCAGCGAAGCAAACAGGATTGCGGCGATTGCGATGCGGCGCATAGGCGAAGGTCCTGGAAAAAGCGGAGGCGACGAAAAATCCTAATGGAGCTTTTGCACGGGTGCATTTGTCGGCGCAATGATCTCGACGTCGGTCGGATAGCTATACTTGATCTTGATCATCGGATCGGCATTGCCGCTCAGCGCGCTGACGACGTTATACGCCGGCTTTCCCGTTGCCGGATCGACGTAAATCGTCCGTGTCATGATCTTCGATGTATCAGCGCCCTCCGGCACCTTTTCGGA
Source organism: Hyphomicrobium sp. (assembly GCA_035547255.1). GTDB lineage: Bacteria > Pseudomonadota > Alphaproteobacteria > Rhizobiales > Hyphomicrobiaceae > Hyphomicrobium_B. The sequence goes on along the minus strand of DASZVX010000036.1, from coordinate 24,959 downwards.
AAGCCGATAGCCCAACAATTCCTGACCGTCGATTTTCGAGTTGCCTAGACATTCAAATGTCCCGAGGTCTTTGGGTTCTCCGACGGCCTGGACAAACTCGGCGATGATCGATTGCGTGAACTGGGGCAGAAGCTCTTCGAAAGCGCCGCTCGTTCCGGCATAGGCGCGATTGCCGACCAGCATCGTCTGCTGTTCGCCGGGCATCGCAGGAGACGTCACGGACTGCAGCATCTTATCGGGCGGCATATAGTCGATTTTCATATGAACCTCGCCTTCCGCCGAAGGCTGGCTGAACTCGACGCGGAAAGCTTTGGATGTGCGCTGCTTTTCAAATGCTGCAAGCACGTCCTTGCTACAATCGGCGGCAGAAGCGGGACCAGCCGCTGCGATCAGCAGGAGAGCTAAACAAGACGCGCGCATCAATTCCTCCGGGCAATTTTTTCCTGCTTATAGCGGGGTTTACCCAAAGCGCGATCTTAAAGTTCGGCAAGGTTTATTTGATGGCCGTTTGGCGAGAACTGTTCGCCAAACTCAGCGCTCGCGTTGCGTCGGGCGGCCTTTCTGCTCGCGCATCATGTTGACGAAGCGCGTGAAGAGATAATGGCTGTCCTGCGGGCCGGGCGATGCTTCGGGGTGGTGCTGCACCGAGAACACGGGCTTGCCTTCGACGGCCAGGCCGCAGTTCGAGCCATCGAACAATGAAACGTGCGTTTCGACGACGCCCTTCGGGAGGCTATCGCGATCGACGGCGAAGCCGTGGTTCATCGAGACGATCTCGACCTTGTTGGTCGTGAAGTCTTTGACCGGATGGTTGGCGCCGTGATGGCCCTGATGCATTTTTTTGGTCGTGCCGCCAAGCGCGAGGCCCAGCATCTGGTGGCCAAGGCAGATGCCGAAAACCGGCTTGCCGCTGTCGACGAGCTTCTTGATTTCGGGCACCGCGTATTCGCCGGTCGCGGCCGGATCGCCGGGACCGTTCGAAAGAAATACGCCATCGGGATTGCGGGCCAGCACATCCTCGGCTTTTTCCGTCGCCGGGACGACCGTCACCTTGCAACCCGCGGATGCGAGGCAGCGCAGAATGTTGCGCTTCAGGCCGTAGTCGATCGCGACGACGTGGAACTCGGGATTTTCGTTGCGCGTGTAGCCCTTGTTCCAGACCCAGCGCTGCTCATCCCAGGAATAGCTCTGGCCGCTCGTCACTTCGGGAACGAGATCCAACCCGAGCAGACCCGGCCATGCCTTTGCTTCGGCCTTCAGCTTGCCGATGTCGAACTGACCCGAGGGCTCGTGCGCGATGACGGCATTCGGCATGCCCTTTTCGCGAATGCGTGCGGTCAACGCCCGCGTGTCGATGCCGCTGATCGCGATGATGCCGCGCGTCTTGAGCCAATCGTCGAGATTTTCGGCGGCCCGATAGTTCGACGGATCGGTGATGTCGGCGCGCAGCACGCAGCCGCGTACGCCGGACCGAGACGCGAGGTTCGAGGTTTCGGTATCTTCGTTGTTGGCCCCGACGTTGCCGATGTGGGGAAACGTGAAGGTGATGATCTGACCGGCATAGCTCGGATCGGTCAGAATTTCCTGATAACCGGTGATGGCCGTATTGAAGCAGACTTCGCCGGCGGCACTTCCCGTTGCGCCGAGGCCGCGGCCGGCAATCACCGTGCCGTCATCGAGCACGAGGCGCGCAGTCAGGGGCACATCTGTCCAGGGTTCAGGTGCAGTCATCGACAATCCAGATGTTCGGGGCGCAGCCGCTCAAGGCTTAAATCGCGCCGGAACCTATGGGAACAGCCTTGGTCCGTCAATTGCGCCACTCGATCGCTTAGCGCCTGCCGCTTGCCCCGGCCCGCGTGCGCTCCTAAACCACTCTCTTGAAGATTCAGGAGACGACAATGCGTGCGAAGATCAGCGACGACCTTAAGATGGCGATGAAAGCCGGTGACAAACAGCGCGTCGCGACGCTGCGTCTCATCAACGCTGCCATCCAATCCGCAGAGATCGAAGCCAAAAAGTCGCTGGACGACGCAGGCATCCTCGCCGTGATGACCAAGATGGTGAAGCAGCGGCGCGACTCCATCGAACAGTACACGAACGGAGGACGGCCCGACCTCGCCGAGGGCGAACAGGCAGAGATCGCCGTCATCGAGGCTTATTTGCCCAAGCAAATGGACGAGAACGAGGTTAAGACTGCCGTCGAGGCCGCCATCAAGGAAACCGGCGCCGCTTCCGCGAAGGACATGGGCAAGGTCATGGGCGTGCTCAAGGCCAAGTACGCCGGGAAGATGGATTTCCAGAAGGCGAGCGCGGCGGTCAAAGCTGCACTCGGGTAATCGCCTCGCCGTCAACAGGCAGCCTGTGGAAAGCGGGTACGCCTGCGCCCGGTATGCTCAGTACGTACAATGTACTCTGCCGAATCACTTATTGAGTCGCATACGACGAAACTTGTGATTCACCGAGGCTGCAGGGGCCGATGCGATTCAATCCGAACTTCCTGGATGAGATCCGCGCGCGGGTTCCCGTCAGCCAAGTCGTTGGCCGGAAGGTCGCGCTCAAAAAGGCTGGGCGCGAATATAAAGGCCTATCGCCATTCAAAACCGAGAAGACCCCGTCGTTCACCGTCAACGACCAGAAGGGCTTCTATCATTGCTTCGCTTCGGGCGAGCACGGCGACATCTTCACGTTTCTGATGAAGACCGAGGGGCTCGAATTTCCCGAGGCTGTCGAGCGGCTGGCGGCGGAAGCCGGTGTCCCGATGCCGAAGCAGCCGGAGCGGAACGTCGCTGAAGAGGATCAGCGCGATCGGCTCTATCGCCTGCTTGAAGAGTCAGCGGTTTTTTTTGAGAGCAGCCTGCGGTCAAGTCCCGGTGCGGAAGCCCGCCGTTATCTTGAGAAACGTGGTCTTGCGCATGAGACGATTCAGGCGTTCCGGCTCGGATTTGCACCGAGTTCGCGCACTGCCCTGACGGCACATCTTAAGTCCAAAGGGTTTTCGCTGGCCGATATGGCGAGCGCCGGCATGCTGATCGCCGGCAGCGATATTCCCGAGCCCTACGACCGGTTCCGGAACCGCGTGATGTTTCCGATCCTCGATCTCAAGGGCCGGGTCGTCGCGTTCGGCGGCCGGGCGCTCGAAAAGGACGTTCCAGCCAAATATCTGAACTCCCCCGAGACGCCCCTCTTTCACAAGGGTCACACGCTCTTCAACGCGGCGCACGCACGCTCCGCCGCGCACGACAGAGATCGCGTCATCGTCGTCGAAGGATACATGGACGTCGTGGCGCTCGTGGAAGCTGGCTTTGCCGAAACGGTCGCGCCGCTCGGGACAGCGCTCACCGAGGATCAGATCAAGCTCCTGTGGCGGTTTGCACCCGAACCCACGCTCTGCTTCGACGGCGACAGCGCCGGCCGCAAGGCGGCCGACCGCGCGGTCGAGGTCGCCCTGCCGTGGCTCAAGCCGGGGCAAAGCGTCGCCTTCGCCTTTCTGCCGGAAGGGATCGATCCGGACGACCTCATCCGCCAGCAGGGTGCGTCGGCCATGTCCGAAGTGCTGGCAAAGACGCGACCGCTCGTGGATGTCCTCTGGGAGCGCGAGCTTCGGTCCGGGTCCCACGACACGCCCGAGCATCGCGCGGCTCTCGAGGCTCGTCTCTTCGCGCTGGCGGCGACGATCCAAGATGCAACCGTGCGTTCCCACTATCAGCGGGAACTCCGCGACAGGTTGTATCAACTCGGAAGGAGCCGATTTCCGCGCCCAATGCCTGGTGGAACGTCCGAACGCCAAGTTTCTGGCGTGGCTCAAGCCTCCTACGCGCGTCCGGTCATGGCACCGGACTGGAAGGCTCGTGACCGCGCCCGGCTCAACGGACCCGAACGGCGGTTCACGAAGAAAAACAATTTACCCGAATTGGTTAATGCCAGCCCTGAACTCGCCGGCCACTATCAGAGTATACCGCCACGAGAGGCGCTCATAATGAAGACGCTGCTCAACCACCCTTGGTTGATCGAGGAGCACTCCGAGGCAATTGCGGCGATTGAGTTTGCTTCTCAGCCCCTTTCGGCGCTCCGGGACGAGATTTTAGCGGTGCATGCGTATCAAAATTCTCTTGACAGGGCCTCCCTAGGTACCCAATTGAGCAAATCGGGGGTTGCAAAGGTGGTGGACCTCGTCGCGCGAACGATTACGCACATCAGCGACCGTTTTGCCGAGCCAGATGCCTCCGCCACCGATGTCGAGGCCGCCTGGAATCATATTCTTGCTCTGCATCAGCGGCAGGACGCTTTACAGCGCGCGCTGAAAGCAGCGGAAGAGGCTTGGTATCAGGATTGCACGGAAGAGGCCGAGACCCACCTTCTCGACATCAAACGCCAGATCGCCCGAGAGGCGTCAATGGACCAGATGGACGCCGAGATAGATCAACCCGCTGATGAGACTCCGATCGTAAAGCGCGCCGGTTAGGTGCGCTGAAGTTTATCCGGCCCCGGGCGTTGCGGTGCGGCAACCGCCAGGGACCTAAAAATGTTGATTAGGCCTTGCTTCTTCGTGGAGCGGCCGGGACACAAGGATACGAGGATGGCACGCGCCCAGCAGGCAGCTCAGAAAACGGAAGAGAAAGAGCAACCGGCAGCTGACGCACCCGAGCGCGACAGCCCCCTGCTCGACCTCTCGGACCAAGCCGTCAAGCGTCTCCTGAAAACTGCGAAGGCAAAGGGCTACGTCACCCTCGATCAGCTGAACTCGGTGCTGCCGTCGGAAGAGGTTTCGTCCGACCAGATCGAAGACCTTTACGCGACGCTCTCCGACATGGGCATTACCGTCGTCGAGAACGAGGACGGTGAAGAAGCTCCAGAAAGCGCGGAAGAAGGCGCCGATGAAGAGGAAAGCCGTTCGCTCGTCGCCCAGAACAATGCCCTCGTCAAAAGCGAGACCAAGTCGGAACCGGCTGAGCGAACGGATGATCCCGTCCGCATGTATCTGCGCGAGATGGGCTCCGTCGAGCTTTTGTCCCGCGAGGGCGAAATTGCCATCGCGAAGCGCATCGAGGCCGGCCGCGAAGCGATGATTGCCGGCCTTTGCGAAAGTCCGCTGACGTTCCAGGCCATCATCATCTGGCGTGACGAACTCAACGAAGGCAAGATTCTGCTTCGCGACATCATCGATCTCGAAGCAACCTACGAAGGTCCGGAGGCCAAGGACGTTCCCGAGTCTGCGGGCGAAGGGGATGAGGGCGCGGAAGCAGCGGAGCCGGCTGACCGCCGCCCGTCGGGTGCGCCGGAAGGCGAAGGCGACGATGACGACGAGTTCGAAAACGCCATGTCGCTCGCTGCGATGGAAGCGGAGCTGAAGCCGAAGGTTCTCGAAACATTCGACCAGATTGCTGCGACCTACAAGAAGCTTCGCAAGCAGCAGGACAAGAAGCTCGAACAGCAGCTCGTCGGCGACCAGGGCTCGCGCCAGCAGCAGAAAGCCTATGAGAAGATTCGCGACGAGATCATCGTCGACGTCAAATCGCTGTCGCTCAATAACAACCGCATCGAGAGCCTTGTCGAACAGCTCTATGCGATCAACAAGCGCCTGATCGGCCTCGAAGGCCGCCTGATGCGTCTAGCGGACAGCTACGGCGTGCCGCGCCAGCACTTCATCGACGAATATTACGGCAACGAGCTCGACCAGACGTGGCTCGACCGCGTCGCCGGAAACGGCAAGAAGTGGGCGCAGTTCGTGAAGACCGAGCGCAGCCAAGTCGAACAGATCCGCGCAGAAATTCATCAGCTCGCGACGGAAACCGGTCTCGAAATTCCGGAATATCGCCGCATCGTCAAGGCGGTGCAGAAGGGCGAGCGCGAGGCGCGTCAAGCCAAGAAGGAAATGGTCGAAGCCAACCTTCGCCTCGTCATCTCGATTGCGAAAAAATACACGAACCGCGGCCTGCAGTTCCTGGATCTCATCCAGGAGGGCAACATCGGCCTGATGAAGGCGGTCGATAAGTTCGAATACCGCCGCGGCTACAAGTTCTCGACCTACGCGACATGGTGGATCCGGCAGGCGATCACGCGCTCGATCGCGGACCAGGCGCGCACGATCCGCATCCCCGTGCACATGATCGAGACGATCAACAAGATTGTCCGCACGTCGCGCCAGATGCTGCACGAGATCGGCCGCGAGCCGACGCCGGAAGAGCTGGCTGAAAAGCTCGCGATGCCGCTCGAAAAGGTGCGCAAGGTTCTGAAGATCGCGAAGGAGCCGATCTCCCTCGAAACGCCGATCGGCGACGAGGAAGATTCGCACCTCGGCGACTTCATCGAAGACCGGAACGCCGTACTGCCGATCGAGGCGGCGATCCAGTCGAACCTGCGCGATACGACGACCCGCGTGCTCGCCTCGCTGACGCCGCGCGAAGAGCGCGTGCTGCGCATGCGCTTCGGCATCGGCATGAACACCGACCACACGCTGGAAGAAGTCGGCCAGCAGTTCTCGGTGACGCGCGAACGTATCCGTCAGATCGAAGCCAAGGCGCTCCGCAAGCTGAAGCACCCGAGTCGTTCGCGGAAGCTCAGGAGCTTCTTGGATAATTGATCCCACGAAAAAGGGCCGCAAAAGCGGCCCTTTTTACTGCAGTATGAGAGCGTTCTCCATAGCGATTTCTCAGGCGACTGCCGAACTTCTGATCTCCGGCATCTTTGACAACTGGAACTCGCGTACTCTCTGATCAAAAATTTTGCGCAACGGGTCGTCGATGTCCTTCATCGTGTTGGTGACGACTTCGCCGATGGGAGCCGGGAAGATAAACTTGTCGTAGCCGTTGCTGCCTTCGATGAATTCAAACAAGCGGCCCTTTCGAATCGTCCGGAAATAGACCACAAATTTGCCGACGAAATCCTGGTGCTGAACCTGTTCGATCGCAGAGAAATGTGCCTCGTCGCGCGATAGGAAGGCCAATCTCCGACAAACGTAACGATAGACGGCGAGTTCGCGATCTGTCGTTATTATGCGCTGCGCACTACTTTCACCGGAGTGGTCAACCTGATCTTGCTCCGCCGTTGTGGTTGTCGCGCGTATTCTCTCCAAGACAGGAAGAACCAAGGCTTCCTCAAACGCCTTGCGTATCAAGCCGCTGTAGTAAGTCTCAATCGACGTCCGGCGCAGATTCTTTAGGCCAGCCTGATCGAGGATGACCCTGCAGAATTTCTCCGATGGCTCCCGAACCTCCTGCATGAGAATTGCGCGAACTCGTTTAGCGACCAGACGCGCTTCGGCAGCCTCGGCAATGGAATACGGATCGAAGTTTGAGCGGCAAACCAGCAAAAGTGCATCGAGAACATCCGAGGGAACCGCTGTCGATGCGCTAAGATCGAGCGTTACGAACGGCTCCTCGTCCATGACATTGGGGTTTTCGCTATCGGTGAAAAATTCAAAGCGAATCCCGTCAGTCAAAATTCCCAGACGCACAGACGTTAATGCCGCAAAATACGCACACAATTGCCCTCGGTTGCTGACAAGATCCGCGCCGCATTTTTTGCATTCTATCGCGATCAGCGGCTCGCCATCTCGCAAAATGACGTAATCGACCCGTTCCTGAACGCCATCGCGAAATCCGGCGGAATATTCTGGTTGGACTTCGTAGGGATTCGAGCAGTCGTACCCAAGTACGTTCAGCAATGGCAGGATGAGGTACTGTTTCGTGCTTTCCTCATTCTGGCACATCGGACGAATCGCAAGCGACCTTTCAGTGAGAGCGCTCAAATCGTCTTGCAAGTCGTTTACGCGGTTCATGGAGGCCATCTCCGGAAAGCTTATCGGTCTTTGAGTCGTTTTGCGAATTAGACCACCGGTGAGAATGGGCTGCTATGAGCGCCGTGCGACTAAGCGGTGGAAAGTCTGTTCCGACGCACTTAAACGCCTGCCTTCTTAAACTCCTTCACCACCCACTCAATGAAGGCGCGGACGCGAGGGGAGAGTTGGCGGCTTTTGGGATAGAGCAGCGAGACGGGTGACGGCGAAGGCGGCGTGGCTTCCAGCAGCGGCACGAGGCTACCCTCAGCGAATGCATCTTCGACGCCCCATCGCGGCACCTGGATGATGCCAAGGCCGAGCTTGGCGGCGGCGCTGTAGCTTTCCGCAGCGTTGACGGAGAGCACACTCGGCAGCGTTATCGTTTTCAGAACGCCATCGACCTGAAACTCGAGCGGCAGCACGTAACCCGTCGCCGACGACTGAAAGCCGATCATGCGATGGCCGTCGAGCCTGTCCCATCGTTCCGGCATGCCGAAGCGCTCGATGTAACTTGGCGCCGCGCACGTGACCTCTGGTAGCAGCGCGATGCGGCGGGCCGCCATCTCGCTGTCGGCAAGCTCGCCGACGCGCAACACGCAGTCCACACCCTCGCGGATGAGATCGACGAAGCGGTCGCCCTCACTCATGTGCAGTTCGAGGCCCGGATATTCGGCGAAGAAGCGCGGCAAGCTCGGCAACAGAAAGCGCCGCGCCAGACGTCCCTGCACGTCGACGCGCAGCACGCCTTTCGGCTTGGCGCCGCCGAATGCGCCTTCGGCATCCTCGACGTCGTCCAGGATGGCAAGGCAGCGGCGATAATAGGCTTCGCCGTCCGGGGTCACCGCGACGTGACGCGTCGTGCGCTCGAGCAGCCGAACGCCGAGGCGCGCTTCGAGTTGTTTGACTGCATCCGTTGCCGTCGAAGCGGGTACGCCCAGATCCTGCGCCGCAAGGCTGAAGCTCCGCCGCTCCGCCACCCGGGCAAACAGGCGCATTTGGTCGAGCCGATCCATTGTTCGTTTATTCCGGATAGTTTGATCGAAAAATGACATATTATCCGAACAATGAAAATGGCCATTTTCCAGTCGACCGGCCCGCCGGAAGGAATTCAGAGGAGGCAGAGATGTCCAACAGTTCGAAAATCGCCCTCGTCACCGGCGCCAGCCGCGGCCTTGGCCGCAACACGGCGATTGCGCTTGCCCGCGACGGCGTCGACGTGATCGGCACCTATCACAGCAACAAAAAGGAGGCTGACGAGACCGTCGCGGCCATCAAGGCGCTCGGGCGCAAAGCGGTGATGTTCCAACTCGACACCGGCACCGTCGCGTCCTTCCCGGCATTCGTATCGGAGGTGCAGACGGCGTTGAAAAGCGTCTGGTCGCGGGACAGCTTCGACTTTCTCGTCAACAACGCCGGCATCGGCATCCACGCGCCTTTCGCGGAAATGAGCGAAACCGACTTCGACCGGCTGATGAACATCCACTTCAAGGGCGTGTTCTTCCTGACGCAGAAGCTGCTACCGCTGATGGCGAACGGCGGGCGGATCGTAAACCTGTCGAGCGGGCTCGCGCGTTTCAGCCTGCCGGGATATGCGGCCTATGGGGCAATGAAGGGCGCCATCGAAGTCCTGACGCGCTATCTCGCCAAGGAGCTGGGGCCGCGCGGCATCGCCGTCAATACGGTCGCGCCGGGGGCAATCGAAACAGACTTCGGTGGCGGCACCGTGCGCGACAACAAGCAGGTGAACGACTTCGTCGCGTCGGTTACGGCTCTCGGCCGCGTCGGCGTGCCGGACGACATTGGCCCAGCCATCGCCAATCTGTTGAGCGACGGCAACCGCTGGATCAACGCGCAGAGGATTGAAGTCTCGGGCGGCATGTTCGTCTGATATTGCAAAAAAGGGCCGCAGTAGCGGCCCTTTTTATTCATTCGACGCTGCGCTGCGTTACCCGACGACAACGTCGCTTATCTGCATGACGGGCGTTAGATCCGTATAATTCTTGATATCGCCCCGGATCTCTTTCGCGTGCGGTCCGAAGCCGGCCTGAAATGCATTGATGGAGTCGCAGAACAGGTGGCACATGGCGACGTAGGTTGCCGGCGCGCCCGGAGCACCGCCTGCGATGCCCTTATCGACGGTGTAGGACTTGCAGCTATCGCCCATCCTGGCTTTGACCATCGGCATGTGCTTGTCGCGATAATACTCGTGGTCGAACCGCGCGCCCGGAACGTTCGGGTACATTACGCTGACCTTGATCATGTCCTATTGCCTCCTCATGTCGCGCAGCTGCGCTTTCCGGCGCGTCCTTAGACCTGCGAAGGCATCCACGCAATTGCGTTTGCAGCGCGCCATCAGAATGGCGCGCGTTCTATTCGATTTTTATGATTTCCGCTTCACCACCGCCCGCTTTGACGACGTCGCCGACGGCTTTACCCATGAGCGCCTGCGCCAAAGGCGAGACGTAGGAAATCGAGCCCTTCGAGGGATTGGCTTCGTCTTCGCCGACGATGCGGAACTTCTGCACGCGGCCGTCATCCCGTTCGATCGTGACGCTGGTACCGAATGAAACAACAGAGGTGTCAGTTACAGGAGCTTGCAGCTCCGCCTTTCCAAGGCGCTGGTTCCAATAGCGCAGATCGCGCGACGCGCGCGCGATCGCATTGCGATCACCGGAGTCGTGTGCCGCAGTCAGCTCCTCTTGGAGGCGCTTGATCTCATCCTCGATCTGCGCAAGCCCTTCGGGCGTGACAAGATTGCGGTGCTCGGAGACAAGCCTCTCAGGAAGCTCGTCGAGCGCCTCGGTTTCTTTGACGAATGCTCTGCTCATCGGCTTAACATAGGAATTTTCGAACCCGGGTTCCAGCATGCAGCAATTTCAGCAGACCGTTACGCTTGAAACAAACGGCCCCGGCCTCCTCGAATTTACCGATAAAACCGCCCAAATCGTTGCTGCTTCGGGGATCTCGACGGGGCTTGCGCACGTTTTCTGCCGGCACACGTCCGCATCGCTTTTGATCCAGGAAAATGCCGATCCCGACGTGCAGCGCGATCTTGTCGCCTTTTTCAAACGCCTCGTGCCGGATGGCGATCCCCTCTTCATTCATCGCGCCGAGGGCCCTGACGACATGCCCGCTCACGTCAAAACGGCGCTGACGCAAACGACGCTGACAATCCCGATTGCGAACGGCGTTCTGATGCTCGGAACGTGGCAGGGCATTTATCTGTTCGAGCACCGGCGGCGGCCGCACACGCGCAGCGTCGTCGTCCATGTCGTCGGAGATTAATCCGTCTCGGGCATGCCCCAGGCATAATTGAAGCTCACCGACACACGCTCGCTCTTGGCGTGATTGACGGGTACCTCATGGCGCAGCCAGCTCTCCCACAAGAGCAATGTCCCGGCTTCGGGGGCGATCGATGCGAACGTTTTGTTTTTCTCGCGGGCGTCAGGCTTACGCAGGGGCGCCGCCATCATCATCGGCAGGCGCGGGTCTTCGAATTTGATGGCGCTCGCGTCCTTCGGGACGTCGAGATAGATCGTGCCGCTAACGACGGAATGGGGATGGATGTGAGCGCCGTGGTGGCCGCCGCGATTAAGAATGTTGATCCAGAGGCTGTCGATGCCGAGGCGCTTGCCGTCGAGGTCGAGTTCGAGCGTTCTTGCAAAACGCGCGACGTGGCGATCGAGGACCGCGACCAAATCCGCGAAGGCTGGATGCCGCTGCGGCAGGTCGGCAAGCGAGGCATAGGATGTATATCCAGGATAGTCGTTCTTTTTCGACCAAGCCTGCCCGGCGCGATCTTCGGCTGCGATTTCCCGGGCGGCGGTCGCCAATTCAGCGACGAGCGAGGAGCTGGGACTCTGCGCCAGCTCCTCGCGATAGACTTGGGTGACAAAAAGCTCCACAACACGCGCCATTTTAGATCCCCGTTGCGCGACAAAAGGTCAGAAATGTCGCGTTTACCGCACTGCGCATGCGCATGGAAGGTGCAGGTTTGACCTGCTAAGACCCCTCGAGTTTTTGAATCAGCAGCCCGGAGACGTCCATGTCCGACACGACCCCTGAATCACAAGCCCGTGCCGCAACCGCGGCGTTGATCCGTGACTACTACGCCGCCTTCAACCGTGGCGATACCGACGCGATGATTGATTTCATGACTGATGACGTCATCCACGACGTCAATCAGGGCGAGCGCCGGCAGGGCAAGGAGAAGTTCCGCGCCTTCAACGCGCGCATGACGCATAATTACAAAGAAGAGCTGAAAGACATTGTCGTTCTGGTGTCGAAGGATGCGACGCGCGCCGCCGCCGAATTCAACGTGCACGGCGTTTACAAGAACACGGAAGAAGGTCTTCCCGACGCGGTCGGCCAGAAATACGTTCTGCCTGCAGGCACGTTTTTCGCCATTCGCGACGGAAAGATTTCGCGCGTCACGACGTATTACAATCTGACCGATTGGATCGCGCAGGTCGCGGGCTAAGGGGACGGCACGGATGGCGGCAACGGGCGAGAAAAAGAAACTCGACGTCAAATCGGTCACCGGAGAGGATATCTTCAAGATCCTCCCCGATCTCGCGCGGCTGCGCATCATCGTGTTCCGCGACTGGCCGTATCTCTACGACGGCACGCTGGAGTACGAAGAGAAGTATCTGAAGAAGTTCGCGTCCGCCAAAGGCGCCGTCGTCATCACCGCCTATGACGGCGCGGAGATGGTCGGCGCTTCGACGGGCGCGCCGATGATCGAGCACGCCGACGAGTTCGGCGAGCCGTTTCGCAAGGCGGGCTACGACATTTCGAAGATCTTCTACTGCGGCGAGAGCGTTCTTCTAAAAAGTCATCGCGGCTACGGGCTTGGCCACGCGTTCTTCGACGGGCGCGAAGGGCAGGCCCATAAGCTCGGTGGATTTCAGTATTCGACGTTCTGCCGGGTCATCCGGCCCGACGATCATCCATTGAAACCAGCGGATTACGCCCCACTTGACCCTTTCTGGAAAAAGCGTGGCTACGCTCCGGTTGAAGGCATTATTGCCACGTATGACTGGAAGGATGTCGACCAGCCGGAAGAAACGCGCCACGACATGCAATTCTGGATGAAGACGCTTTGACGAAGCAGCCAAAGACTTTGAAAGTTGCGAGTGCGCAGTATCCCATCGGTCAGCCGAATACGCTGCCCGAATGGGAACAGAAGGTTGCTGTCTGGGTCAAGAACGGGGCCGCGACGGGCGCCTCTCTGCTCGTCTTTCCGGAATATGCCTCGATCGAACAGGCCGCCTGCTTCGGACCCGAAGTGTACAGCAATCTGAAGCTGACGCTGGCGAAGGTTGCCGAGCTGACGGCGGAGCGCGTGCAGTTCCATGCCGATCTGGCGAAAAAGCACAAAGTCCACATTCTTGCCGGATCGGGTCCGCTGCTCAAATCTGACGGAAGCTATGTCAACGCGGCGCAACTCATCACACCCGAGGGCGCTGTCGGCGAGCAAGAGAAGCTCGTGATGACGCCGTTCGAGCGCGATTGGGGCATTTCGGCTGGCAGCACCGTGCGCGTCTTCAAGACCAAGCTTGGCGTTTTCGGAATCGCGATCTGCTACGACAGCGAGTTTCCGTTGCTTGTGCGCGCAATGGCGGAAGCCGGCGCCGAGGTCGTTCTGGTGCCGTCCTGCACCGAGCGCGTCTCCGGCTATCATCGCGTGCGCACCGGCTCGCTGGCGCGGGCGCTCGAAAACGGCATCGCGACGGTGCAAAGCCCGACCGTCGGTGATGCGCCATGGTCCCCGGCCGTCGACTTCAATGCCGGCGCGGCGGGCATCTACGTCCCGTCCGAGCAAGGCGTCTCCGACACCGGCGTGCTTGCCGAGGGCACGCTCAATGCCGCCGAATGGGTCATGGCGACGGTTGATCTCGAACGTCTCCGGCGCGTGCGCGAGATGGGCGAGATGCACAATTATTGCGACTGGGCACTCCAGCCCGGCGCTCCGATGCGGCGCGTCGATGTCGAGACGATCTCTCTGATCTAGGTCGGGCTATTTCAATGCCCAGGTCGTGGTGACGCGCGCTTCAAGCGTGCTCGACCCGCGTTCGATCGGAACGGAAGCCGCTTGCACCTTGGCAAATCGCGGTGCAGCGAACGTCACTGGCACGTCTGGCGTCGTTTCCTCGGATATCTGCAGGACTTGGCCGACCTCTGCCCCAGCTGCGGCGGCCAAGAGCTTGGCGCGTCGGAGCGCGTTGGCGATGGCATTCTTGCGCGCTTCGTCCTTCAGAGTTTCGGCCTTTGATACTTCGAAAGCCAATCCCTGAACCTGATTGGCTCCGGCGCTCACCAGATCGTCGAGCACGGTGCCGAGCTTATCAAGATCGCGAACCAGCACGACGACCTGATTGCTGACGCGGTAGCCCCTGAGCTTTGGCGGTTGGCCATCCTTCGAATAGTCCATAACCGGTTCGACGTTGAACGATGCCGTCTGGATGTCCTTGGCATCGATGCCTTTGGACTTAAGCTCAGATATGACTTTATTCATTGCTTCGGTGTTGCCGGTCAGAGCCTCGCGGGCGGTCGGCGCCTCGGTCATAACGCCGGATGTAATCCGCGCCTGATCCGGCTCTGCCTCCGCCGTGCCCGTGGCAGAGACCGTAATTGTCCGTTCCATTGCTTTGTCCTCGGCACGGGACGGCGCTGTTCCAATAGCGGTCAAAGCGACTGCGGCTACCGCGATCGCAAAACCGCGAGACAACGCCTGCATAAAATTCGGCATGTAAAGATACCCCTATTCGGCTTTGCCATTCCCGAAGTGCGTGGCCGCAAGCGGTTCGAAGGTCGCCATCTTCAATCCGGCTTCACATGTAGCCATGCGCATCACAATCGACGCAAATATGACAGCAACGGCGGGATATTGCGAAAAGATGGCGGCCAGGGCTTGGCCGAATACCTAACGCGCAGATTCTGTGTCGGATGAGCGTCCAGGAGGACGTAGCCAATCGGCGCCTCTAGCAAGGGTCAAATAATAGAAACGCGCAATATTGTCCTTCATTCTGGCGTGACGGCCGTCGAGATGCTGGACGGTGCGCGGCCACCCTGCCGAACCGTAGACGCATCCTCCGCCCGCGTATTTGCAGATGCTTCCCTCGAGCCCTACTTTGCTTCCGATCTGCGAGAGAGAGCGATAATAGCCAATTTCAATTATTTGCGGATTATTTGAACGTCCACTAATTCGACATAGTGGAATTTGACCGGCGCTATCATTCTCCAAAAAATAATCAGCCCCAAATTGTACATTCCGCCGTTTATTGAAACGCAGATAATTAATTCGCCTCGCCCGCATATCTTCAATTATGTCCGAAAGTCTATGCTTGATGCGCGACCTGATGAACATCCAATCGTGCTCAAGCTGAATCGCATAATCTCCTTCCGACATCTGAACCGACTTCCAGAATCCGTCGGAAAGTCCTGTAGTTTGCACGATCTCGTATTGAAGATCTGGAAGTTCTTGGGCAATGGCTTCAACCCAATTTGCGAAATAGGAAGGGTTTGGGTTGGGGTCGATAAATATGCGGATTATCAAATCATGTTCGGTTGTTGCTTCAGCGAAGCAAGAAAGAAAAGAGCGGATCGTCGCCGGCGCCAGGCAATCACCGGGGGATTGAGAAGCCACATTTGAAAAGACGTTTAAATTAATTGCGCGCTGCTTCATGTATGTGTAGCTTCCCCCGCGAAATTCACCCCTGTGAAACGACGTCCCCATGCTTCGTCAAGGCTTTCGATCGGCTCTCGTATGGCTTTTCGCGAAGCGCGATTTTCAGAACGTACGCGACTTCCTGAGTCGCATGTTCGTGCCCTTTTGGCCAACTTACGATTTTGCAAAGCTCTGTAATGATCAACAGGCAAGCGGCTTGGCGGTTGGTCAATCCTTGCAATCAACAGAATTTTTTCACAATTGGCATGTGCAGGCCGTGAATGCGAGTTTGGACATCAATCCCGGCTCGGGCGAAGCTTTTTTTCATGGGCGCAGGCCTCAGGATAGCGACTCCCCCAAACCCGAAGCAGGGCCAGTCGATCTGCTCTGTCATATCTTTCCGACGCGGCTCTCGCGTGGTGCGGCGCTCGTTCTCCATTGCGATGCGTCCGTCGATCTCGCCTCTTTCGTCGGCAGACTTCTCCCGCGATTTTTTGCACTGGATGCATTGGGAGTGCCGAACGATCTGCTGCTTCTCGTCAGCCTAAAAATGGCGAAGCAGCGGTATTTCCAAGACTCTTTAATCGACCAAGCATTCCGTCCCCGCCCTATCGAAATCCTCAGACAGTTTCATCTTGTAAACGTAGAGACATTGCATGTGCTAAGCGGGCCTGATTGGGATCCATTTCTCATTCGTCGGGCCGCCGATCGGTTTGAAACGATCTATGGACCATTCGAACCGCAGGATCGCCCCGTCTTCCTTTGCGCTGGAGGAGCCGCCAGAGCAGAACGCCTCGTTCGGACTTTCCGCCACGGCGCTGCCGATTTTTTTGACCAAGACTACAACGTCATCGACCCAACCCGCACACCCCTGAGAAACGTCCTCAGGGCAGTGGCTCGCGCACCTTCCGTGGTGGCACCCAGCACCGGAGAGGCCGCTTTATTGGCGCTTGTACCGTCGCCAGAACGCACGCTGTTAGAATTGCGCGATATAGAGCCATTTTGGACTGTCCCGGAAGAGTTGCTCGAGGCCGCCAATGGAACCCGACGACTTCTCGATGCACGATAGTCGTCCACTGTCCTCTGTTTGAGGCCGTTCTGTTCAGCAAAAGCATTGCTGCAGCACTCAATCGGAACGGAAGCGGCTTGTGCTTTGGCGAAAACGTACGGGCCAAATGCAACTGCGGCCGCAATGATAAATGAAGCCGAACGGAGCGGTGTGCGCAAACGGCGGAGCATGCGCTTTTCGTCATTATTTTCATAGCTTTAGCTATGCATATTTCGAGGAGAATCGAAGGCGAAAAAACGTCTGACTTGTCACCAGACTGTGTTATACGCCGGTTGGAGGCGGAGCGCCCAACACGTGACTGATCGAGGTTTAATGACCACCGATACGAATTTCAGCCACGCCACTTACCCTGACATTATCCAACGTTCCGACTCGCCCTTCATCGTGGTCGGCTTCTTCACGCCGGACTATGCATCTGCGGCTATGGCGTTCGCGAAGAATCTCGTCGAGCATCGAATCTCACACCATCTCTATGCGCGTCCGAACGCGGAAGGCGACTGGTTCTCGCAAACTCGGCAAAAACCGAGCGTTCTCACTGCAGCAAGGAAAGATTATCCCGAAGACGTCCTCGTTTTGATGGATATCGATTGCCGAGTTCGCGGAGACATCAACGGCATTCTGCACTCGCCTGGAGATGTGGCGTTGCGGACAAAGAGGACAACGGCCGGCAGGCGCTATGCTCTAAAGCCATGCACGCGCGTCATGGTTTTGAGGCCGACGGCCGGGAGTACCGCATTCGTCAATGCATGGCAGTCGGCATGCCAGTCGTCTCGTCGTGGATCGGCCGAAGCGGTATTGATGCTGAGCATGTCCGATACTCCGGAGAGCTATTCAGTCGGCACGATGCCGTTGCGCTATGCCGGCATGGAACTTCACGATGCGCCGTCCGATGCCCTCATCGTGCACGACAGCATTCGCGATCCGACCCGCCCGCTTTGGGCGACACGAAGGCGTTTCCAGAAATATTTGCGCGCGGGACGCGATGCGGCCTTTAGAGCGATCACGGGAAAGAGCTACGAGGACCACTTTCCGAAGCGAAGCCGCGGGGCTGCTTCGGCCAGCGATGACGCCCATTCGCAGTAACGCCTTTGCGCCGCGGCCGATGCGTCCTTGTTTCTGCAAAGAAATCGGCTGTAACGCTTCCGCTACTCAAAACTTCTGTTATGAAGTGCGCCGCGTGGGCCCGTAGCTCAATGGTTAGAGCTGACGGCTCATAACCGTCTGGTTCCAGGTTCGAGTCCTGGCGGGCCCACCAATGAAATCAATGACTTAGCTAGTTATATCGACTTTTAGCGCGAGCTTCTGGGTCCATATTGGGTCCATTCGACACCAAAAAAGGCGCCGACCGAGATCAGCGCCTTCAGTTTTGCCCACAAGCCACAGCGTCAGTAGTGTCCCACGTTCGCCTGTGATTGCTAGATTTCGGCTAGTATATTCTAAGTAGTATGTCAATCTAATCTACAGATGATACTTGCGGCACTATAAGGTGTTTCATGTGTAATCTAGTATTATTGCTGCATAGCTCAGTTCTCATACTCAACTGACTGGCCTGCCAATCAGAAACCTGTCGCGGTGAGCCGATATTTTCGGTGAAGTAAGGTCGTCCACGAAAGCAGACTAAGCCGTGGATGGGGTCCCACCCGAGTCCTTGACCGTCGTTCCAAATAAGCGTGCATCGTCGAGGCTAAGCCGTCTCCAAGGCCTGATGTCGTCGTGTCCCTGACTGGAGGTGCTTGGCACCATCGTCAACAGACGGGGACGCTTGTCGTGTCGAATATTCTCCCTGCACTTCGGATCATTGGCTGGCTCATCGCCATGGCGATCGCACTGGCAGCATCAAGCGCCAGCGTCGTCTATGCCTATCGCTACGGCATCACGCTGGGCGCCTCAGAGCCTCAACCCTGGTTGACTGGCGCCATGCTGGCCATCGCAGACGTGGTCAAAATCGGCTTGCCGGCAGCAATCCTTGCCCTGTGGGCCCGTTCCTACAAGGGAACTGCTGGGACACTCGGCTTGGTCTTTGCGATGCTCCTCGGGCTTTCGCTCTGGGCATCGACCTCGATCACGACGATCGAGCGCGCCACGAACAATGCAAAAATCACTAGCGCATCGAAAATCGAAGCCGATCTGCGTACTGAGCTGACTGCCGCCGAGGGCCGCATTGTTGAGCTAGGCTCGCCCCCTCCCCTGGCCGCAGTGGAGGCTGAGATCGACGGCTTCAAGACCGATGCGCGATGGCGCACCACGGAAGCATGCAATCCTCTTCGCGCGGCCAGGGGCACTAGCCGGTTCTGCGAACGGGCGGCACTGAAACAAAGCGCGCGGGAGAAGGCCGCAGAAGCCGACAAGCTCCGCATGCGCATTCGAGAGATCCGACAGAAGCTGACGACGCCGGCACCTGAATCAAACCAGATTGCTAGTCCCGAGCTGACAGTAATCGCAGATGTGACTGGATGGCGCCCTGAGAGCATCGGCCTGGCGCGCGCCCTATTCTTTGCTGTCACCCTCGAACTGCTTTGTGCATTCGTGCCATCTGCCGGCTGGCTCCTGCGCCCGTGGGCCGGCATTCAATCGGCACAACCGAAAGAGACACGAAAGCCGATCCGAGTTGCAGACACTCCGGTCGACAGCCTCAAACCTCACTCTCCAGCTCCCCCCGCATCATCGCCTCGTCCGAAAGTCCGAAACCCAGTTGCAGGAAAACGTGGTCGCAAGCGCGATCCGAATGTCATCGACTTCGTTCGCAAGTTTCGCGAACGGCATGGCCGGTCGCCAAACATTCCCGAGATGCGCGCTGCGTTTCCAGGTCTCAATAAATCGACGCTGTGGCGGGCTGCTCAGGTTGCACAAGAGACAGAGAATGCTCCGCAGCAGCTCACGGCATAGGAGTTGCAGAAGTCGATGCTAGGCGGTTGCAGATCACGGGTTGTCAGTCTCACAAAATTTCGGAAGTGAACGCGCCAACAGATGCTTAGGCATTTTGCAACCCAACTTCGGCAACCGCTGCCAGCGCGATGCTCGAATTGCGACCTGGTTGCACGTTTCCATCATCCGCCCAGATCCGTGGGTTCGACTTCGGCTCGCCAATGGCGCAACCAAGCAACCACTATGACGGTCTGGAGAAAACGTAGGCGAGACCCGTGAGCATCAATAGTGCAACCACGATTCCGAGCATGGCCGTCGGTTGAGTGCCAAACCAGAACAGCGCATAGCCGAAAGCACATCCGACCACCGCGGCTATCTTCGCTCGCCGTGGAATGGCTCCCCGTTCGCGCCAACCCCGCAGCATGGGCCCGAAGACCGGATGGGACAGCAACCGCGCTTCGAGGCGTGGCGACGATCTTGCGAAGCAAGCTGCGGCGAGGATGATAAAGGGGGTGGTCGGCAGGATCGGCAGGAATGCGCCGGCGATGCCCAGCATAACGAAGAACATTCCGATGGAGGCGAATAGAATACGCAACGGGCGATGATCTTCCGTTTTACCTGAGCCCTCTTTGCTATCGCAGTTTTCATTCGAGTGCATTGAGGATCTGTGAG
This sequence comes from Hyphomicrobium sp., assembly GCA_035547255.1. GTDB lineage: Bacteria > Pseudomonadota > Alphaproteobacteria > Rhizobiales > Hyphomicrobiaceae > Hyphomicrobium_B. The sequence goes on along the minus strand of DASZVX010000036.1, from coordinate 4,907 downwards.
ACCCAGCGCATCCGTGGCCAGTGAATGCGCTGGGTCGCTCCTCATTCAGATCACGAGAAAGGCCGTCCCGCCCTCTCCACTCCGAATGCCACAGGAGTTCGAATTATAGGGGAGTTCCCGTCAGGCGCCGTGCCTCAGGCCAGATGGCTCCAGTGTTCCAGTCCTGGACGCAGGTAAAGCCTCTTAGCGTTACAACGATGAGCTTTGCTGCAAAGTCCGCGGCACAGGTACATGGAATCTCCATCATCTCCTTCGCGACTGCACGGGCCCGACTCCAGAAAAGACGATCGAACAATGCATCTTGTTCGTCGATGCTGAGGCTGTCATCTACGACATATGCATCAGCCTCCGCATTAATGGCTTCCCAGGCGCGTAGCAGGCGCAGTATGGGCGTCTCGGGAGGGGGACTCATTGAGCTAGCACTCACGCATGTTGCCTGGCGCCGAGACGGGATCGAAACTGCAGTGTCCATATAAACCTCCATTGCTCTATTCAGGGCGAGGGTCGGATCAAAGTTGCCATTGTTATATTTTCATTGAAAGCGAATGTAAGCATTTTACTCTCATTTGTCAATAAGCGTTATCAATGGTAAGCGAATTTCTTACCAATGGAGTCTGTCCATTTATTCTTGACTGGAGGCACATGGCTAAAGAGACAAAAACCGCAATGCTTGCAATTCGGGTGACCCCTAAGCTGAAGGCCGTGCTTGATCAGCTCGCGGATGCCGAACGCCGCTCGACAGCCACGCAGGCCGAAATTCTGCTTGAAGAAGGTTTGGAGAAGCGCGGTCTTTGGCCTGCTACAGGCAAGCGAACTCAAAAATAGGTCCGTTTGAGGCAATCTGACCGCATTATTTGCTGTGGAGTGAACTCGCTGCAAATGCGCTATCAACTCCGCGTCGTGTTAACGAATCCATCGAAGCCGTAGAGAGTTTTTCACACATCAGCCGGGCGAGAATGCGAGGAAGAGAAATGATTTCTGGCCCCGTTCTCGATCCCGAAATTAATTCACTCGCGCTTGATTACGCGATCTCTCAACCATTCGAGAGAATCGGCGATTATGCGTGGATATCTTCGACGTCTACGAAGCTGAGACAGGGTCGCGATCATTTCGCGCGTACTGGGCAAGCGCTGGCAATTTTGGGGGCCATTTGGTTCTCTCTTGGCCTCTATGAAATGATCTTCAATCGACACCAGTTCGTGCAGAAAGCGCAATACGCACAACTGCAAAGTGCCCCTACGCAGCAGATACCGCGCACCCCAAGTGCGAGCGATACTAGTCGGTCCAATAGTGATACCGGTACCATCTCCGGCAACGCGGTGGTGCCCGAGGGTCGCCCGTGGTCAGAAAAGGCTGTCCAATTATTTCAATTGCTCGCGGCGCCGGGATTGCTTGGGGGATGGCCTTTGCTCAAGGCGGGAAGCCGGCGCCTGACTATCGCCGACGAGCGGGGCGCAAACCTTGAAAATATTCTCAAATCACAGCTCTCCGTTCATCGAAGTGTCCTTCAGAAAATTGATGACCGCAGGAAATTTCTTAGGGAATACATTCTGTGTAGCGAAGCCGAGCGCATTATTTGGACATGGGACCACCGCCTAAACATTTCGAAATCAAACTTTATAGATTATGATGACCCTACCGTAGATGCGTATTTGCAGATCGAGGCGTGCGTCGAGGAAAAAGCTCGCAGAGCATTTCCAAATTTGATTTCGCTTTCGGAGATCCATCGGGAGGGCCTCCCTGATTTCGATCTTCCAGAACCACAAAAGATTATTGTTTTCCAGGTTCCGGGATTAGATGAGCAGGAACTTGAGTTTATTCACAGAAGCTATGTGCAAAGTAGGAACGGTCGCCGCTTCGTCAACGAAGCGGCCATGAGATGCCCCCTAGAAGTATGGCAGGAGGCGGTCGCCGCCCAAAATGATGAGGCAGATCGTGAGGCCGATGAGCGCGATCGCGAAGACGCTGAGCGTTATCTCTTGGATCAGATTAGGGAAGAGCAGAAGGAAGCACGACGGACGTCCGTGACCGTTAGATTTGAGGACGTTTAGCCACCGTGAGAAAACGTCAGTGCGCCAAATTCAAAGCGTGCCATCCCGCCTCTATGATTTGAAGCATCAATTTGGAGATAAAGGGCACGCTAATAAGGAACATCCAGAACGCGATTTCTGGCAAAGCCTCAGTCGAGAACTGATCTGTGAATCGAGCAATCCCGGAAGCGCACGCGACGTCGCGCCAAGGCATGCCTCGAACTGCACCGACGAACGTGCCGTTTATGATGGTCAATCCTGATTATTCTGAGCATCAGCAATAGCAGCCTTCGTGGAGGCTACATTCATCGCCTTGAGAAGCTGCACGACATCGGAATGCGAGAAGATGATCTTCTGGCCATCTTCCAGCTCAATCTCGACGTGCCTGTATGTGGCATCGGTTATTTTACGCCCGTTCTGAAGTGGGATTCTCATGCTTCCTCCAGTGCGCGCAACGCCACGACGTACGGGATCGCATATATCGGCGTGAGTGGCGCGATTCCAGCTCTTGCGAGAACACGAGATAGAGCGCCAAGACTTTCAGAATTTTCGGAGTGACTTCGATCAAGGCGGCCTGAGCTATATCAAGCGGCAGCTAGAAAACGGAGCCGGATACTATTCAGAAATCGCAGCTCCGTTCTTGTATCAGCCTGATGATGAGCGTGACTGATGCAGCTCGGGCTCTTGAACTACGACGGACTTGTCTCCAGGAAAGTAGGTCAAGGTCTTTCTTCCGTATAGCCGATAAAAATCTTTGACGACATCGACCATGCTAGGATTGCCTTTGTAGAAGGGACCAAACGCCATTTTATCGATCTCGCGATAACCCGCATGCGCCAGGATACGGCAGATCGTGTGTAGGTGATGGTCGTCGACCAGCTTTCCACTGGCCCTGAAATAGGCCTCGACCTCCTTCACTGTGACGGGAATGACTGTTGGCATAAATTCTCCAAGTGCGTTGTTGGTAGTTAAGCCTGACGATCCTGAGCCGAAGCAATAGCGGTCTTCGATCCGCGCTCTTTGGGAGGCAGGCGTGCGATTGCGCCTCATCCGTAACTGTAGGTCGCCCAGCTACGAAGTCCGCTCTTGCGGTCATCTACCCACTCCTGGAGACGCTTCCTCGCCTCTTCCGGAGTTGTTGTGGTCATACGTGGATAGCGCCTCCATTCGTGCGAATTGCAATGTAGAACTTAGAGACGGCGCTCATTTGCGCTGGGCCGCGGTCCGTCGCCACCCAGCGCCTCACCGATGAACATCATCACCAAACTCGCCACGCCGATGTTCATTATATCGGTACCCAATGCTTTGTTGATCAGAGCATGCGCGTCCGGATTAATGGCGAGGACTACAATGGTTGCTAAGCCAGTGATGCCCCCGACACGGTATAACGCCCACCCGGTTGACCATCTGAGATCGGCAAGAAGAATCCTGAGGATGCGTCGGATCGTTCGGCGCTGGGGCTGTCGTGACTCCCATGTCGCGAAATGCTGCGGCTCGCTGGCGTAGACTTGATTTTCAGCGCGCGCCAGCTCGGACCAATCGATTGGTTCGTCGTTGCCTTCTTCGCCCGGCAGCCGCAGGTAGGCGCCGGCGATCCAGCCGCAGCGAAATGCCCACGTGATCTCGCTGCGGAATGGCGATTTCATCCGACATATATGCGGCAGCACCTCAGACATGATCTCGTCGAGCGTGTCGGACGAACTAATAGCCAATTCCTGACCTGCCACATGTTCTTCTTCGCTGATAAGCTCGGCGAGCCGGGCATGCAGCCGGGTTCCCAGCCCCTTGCGGAACTCGCTTGCGATTGTCCGTGGGTGAAGATCGACATCGTCGTGAGCTTGGAGATAACGCTTGAGGCCTTCCAAATGAAATGAACTGGCTTGGATTACATCAGCCAAGAAGGCGTGCGCGGCGGCAGTGTCTACATCTTCTCCGATCAGAACGAGATCGATGCCTGAGAAAAACGAGCGGCAGCGGAAGTGTTCGGCGACGCGGTCGCCGGCAATGCAGATTACCGGGTGCAGGTAACGCGAATTATCCGGCGACGGGTACGAGCGCGGCTGAACGAACACAAAATCGTCGTCATCCTCATCGGCTGTTGCGTCAAGCTCTTCATCCCTGATCCCATACCGGACACGCACTCGTTGTGCGGCTTCGCGCGCGCGTGCGGCTTCAGACTCTGTGCAGCCATTCTCCACCGTCATCGCTCCGAGCGAGCGAAAACGATCAAGGGCCTTCAATCGTTCGTTCTTTCGATCCGACATTCCGCTCACCTCTATTCGTCTTGAAGCGGATCGATCGTTTCGACGAAGCCAAATTTTTCGGTGTCAATCTTTGCAACATCCGCCGGCTCTAGCCTCGCGCCAACTAGCAAGTAACGCGATGCGCTGGGTACGATATGCCCAAACTGACCCTCTCGGCAGATCGCGTGATGGCGGTTTGGTCGATCCGGTCTAGCAACGGCCACTAGCCCCGAAGTGAGATGCGCCCAGTACCAGCCCCCATTCTGCTGAATGGCGATACGACCCTTGTAAATATCGATCATCGGGAAAAGCTCCTCGATTTGCATGCCCGATCGCTTCGGGCCAGCCGCATCATTCTCCCACCGTGTCGAAGGAACCGGTTGGGGCAGGTGATCTCTCAACGAGACCCCTGACTCGCGATGCACTCTCAGCATTGGCGCAATAATAGGAAAAGCTCAATGGGCCAGAAGCTGATTTTTGTGACGATAAAAACTTTTTCGACGACCACACTAAAAACGCCGAGGTATTGCGTGGCCCGGGAAAATTCGTAGACCTACCCGAACTTATTCAGCAGCGGTTTGAGTTTCTATGCCTGGATCGGAAACTCTAGTTTCCGCCGGATGACCAGGGAGCG
>DASZVX010000035.1:0-23365 GCA_035547255.1 Hyphomicrobium sp. | reverse complement strand
ATGGCAAGTCTGTTGCACACGGTTGATACGGATGTCTCCGACGAGAAGCTCCGCTCCAAGGTTCTGGATGCTCTCGCAGAGCTGCCGTGGCCAGCAAAGACATTTGTGAATGTCACGGTCAAGGATGGTGTTGTAGATTTGTGGGGCGCATTTACGTCCTATCGCCAAGACGAGTCAGCGGTTGTCGCCGCGGAAAACGTTCCGGGCGTGAAGGCGGTTTACAACCATCTCGCATGGGTCGATCCGATGTCCGGTCTCGTTATTTATGAGGCAGATGAGAAGAGGCCGGTATCCGGCGCGGAAATCTGACCATGGAACGGATTATGTGGCTGCGTGCGTGGCGGACCCTTGCGGTTGTCGCCGCTTTTCTGCTTCCGGTTTCGACGAATGCACAAGAGCCCGGGGACGCGCGAGCGGGTTTGTCGTTCGCCAAGAAGAATTGCGCAGAGTGTCATGCAGTGAAGCAAGGCGAACCGGAATCACCTAATCCGGAAGCGCCAAGCTTTGATAGCGTTGCCAAGACGCACGGAATGACGGGCCGTGCGCTCGCTGTTTGGCTGCAGACATCCCATCCTACGATGCCGAATTTCCTTATTTCGCAAGACGATCGTAATAACGTCATTTCCTACATCATGAGTCTTAAGCCGGTGCCGGCGCAATAACAGCGACTTCATATGACTCGGAGTGTTGGGAGACTGCCTTGACAAGCGAGCTGCTGCAGTCGGTCGTCGATGACGATAAACTAAAACTCAAAGCCTGCGGCGCTTGGACGGCGAATCGGGCGCACGAGCTTGACGACATAGCTAGGAACTTCGGAGCCGGTCGAGCGATCGCACGGCCGCTGGAAATAGATGCAACAGGCATCGAAGCCCTCGATACGTTTGGCGCTCAGACTCTTGATCGACTGGTGCGGACCTCACCGACCACAAGAGGCGGCGCTTTTCTGATTGGGCTGCCGAGTCGCTATAGCGATTTGTTCAATCGCATAAGCCAGGCCGGGGATAGGACGCGGGAGACAGCTGAAGCAGGTTGGTCCTTAAGCGCCGGGATAGCTGTCATAGTCCGTACTATCAGTCGCACAGGTAGCAGCTTTTCAGATTTTCTGGCGATGCTGGGAGAGATCGGCAATGCTGCGTTTCGCGTCGCTCTGAGGCCACGCAGCTTCCGATTAACGTCCTTCGTCAGTCAGCTTGATCGCGTCGCCTGGCAAGCTGTTCCGATCATTCTGCTGATCACGTTTTTGATCGGCTGCATTGTTGCGCAGCAGGGCTTTTTCCATTTCCGTAAATTCGGTGCCGATGAATATGTCGTTGACATGGTCGGCATACTTATCCTGCGCGAGATCGGCGTGCTCATTGTTGCAATCATGGTCGCCGGACGCTCCGGAAGCTCATACACCGCCGAGCTCGGTTCGATGAAAATGCGCGAGGAAATTGATGCATTACGGACAATGGGTCTCGATCCCGTCGAGATTCTAGTCTTACCGCGCGTGATAGCACTGATAGTGGCTCTGCCGATACTCGATTTTCTGGGTTCCATGGCCGCCTTGTACGGCAGCGGGCTTACGGCTTGGCTCTATGGAAATATGAGTCCGGAGATTTTCGTCGCACGGTTGAAGGATGCAATCTCAATTACGCATTTCAAGGTGGGCATCATAAAAGCACCTTTTATGGCGCTTGCGATTGGGGTGGTCGCGTGCGCTGAAGGCTTTGCGGTTAGGGGAAGCGCAGAATCTCTGGGGCGTCAAACCACATCGTCGGTCGTCAAATCGATCTTTCTCGTCATCGTTCTCGATGGTTTGTTCGCCATCTTTTTTGCTTCAATCGGGATGTGAGGCGTGGTGCAGTCGGAAGATCCGGTCATTCGTGTGCGCGATCTTGTCGTAGGTTTCGGCGATACCATCGTGCTCAATCGCGTTTCTCTCGATGTCTTTCGGGGTGAGATTCTTGGGCTTGTTGGCGGCTCGGGAAGCGGAAAGTCCGTTCTTCTACGGGCAATCATCGGCCTATTGCCGAAGAGGGAGGGAGCGATCGAGATCCTTGGCGCCGACATCGACAACATGGACTTCGAAGAAAGGCGCGCGATTGAGCGACGCTGCGGGGTCCTCTTCCAGCACGGTGCGCTATTCTCGTCGTTGACGGTTCTCGAGAACGTTCAGTTTCCCATGCGCGAATACTTGAATATCTCGAAAGGATTCATGGACGATGTCGCGCGCACGAAGCTAGACATGGTCGGTCTTAGTGCACGGGATGCAGAGAAATACCCGTCGGAGCTCTCCGGCGGCATGACAAAGCGTGTGGCGCTCGCCCGAGCGCTGGCTCTCGATCCGGAAATCGTCTTTCTAGACGAGCCGACGTCGGGTCTCGATCCCATCGCGGCAAGTGATTTCGATGCGTTGATCCGCACGCTGCAGCAGACTCTCGGTCTTACCGTTTTCATGGTGACGCACGATCTCGCCAGCCTCGCAAATATTTGCGACCGCATCGCAGCGCTTGCCAGCGGCCGAATTGTTGCCGTGGGATCGCTGGCGACAATGAAGGTATCGGCAGACCCCTGGGTGCACGCTTACTTTAGCGGAAGAAAAGAGCCGCGTGTCCTCAACGCCGACGCGATGCAGTGAGGATGAGGAAAGTCATGGAAAACCGAGCTCGTTATGTCCTCGTTGGCCTCTTCACCCTTGCCGTTCTTGTAGCGGGCTTCGCTTTCACCTATTGGCTGAATACCGCTGGTGCACTTCAGCAAAGATCCTACTATCGCATTCTCTATCAGAATTCTGTTGCCGGATTGCTCGTTGGTTCCGCCGTACAATTTAACGGCGTCCGGGTGGGTGAGGTAACAGCACTGGAGCTAAATCTATCTAATCCAAAAGAAGTGGCTGTTACTATTGCGGTGACGCCTGCAACTCCCATGCGCGCGGATACGAAAGCAAGCATCGCGTTTCAGGGTTTGATGGGAGCGCCGGCCGTTTCTCTCTCTGGTGGATCAGGATCGCAGCTCCTTTCAGCCACATCGTCGACAGAAATGCCGGTTCTAGCGGCAGAGCCGAACGCTGGTGAAACAATGTCGGAGGTTGCGCTTAGTGCTCTGCACCGCGTCGATGCTGTTGTTTCGGAAAACGCAGAACCTCTGAAGAACACAATTGCTAACCTTAGTAAGTTTACCGATGCGCTCGCGCGCAATTCTGATCGGGTCGATGCCATCGTAGCCGGCGTTGAGCGCATGACCGGCGGCGGATCTAATGCGCAGAACGGTACTTATGAGCTTACGGCAGCAAAGACGTTTCCAAATTTCGAAAAGCCGACAATGAGCCTGCTGGTCATTCAGTATCCAACAGCCTCTGCTACGCTTGGGCAAGATAAGATTCTCACACGAAATGGAGGCGAACTTAAACCTTTCGCGCCAGACGCAAAATGGAGCGACATGCTGCTTGAGGAAGTGCAATCTAGTTTTGTGCAAAGTTTCGAGAATGCCGGCTTTCTCGGACAAGTGTCGCGGCCAGCCGAAGGCGTGACGGGAGATTTTCAGCTGCTCACAGACATTCGTAATTTTGAGATTCTTGTCGGATCACCAAGCTCCGCCGACGTTGAGTTTTCTGCTAAGATTCTTAATAGCGAAGGACATATCGTTGGCGCGCGTGTTTTCCGCGCGAGCCATCCGACGCACTCGGAAGATGCGGCTGGTGCCCTCGACGCGGCATTCGGATCGACGCTCCCGGATCTTGTGGTTTGGGTATCAACGACCATCGGCAAGTCCGCATCGGTCACGCGCTAAGGCTCGAGCCTCAAGTTCGGAATTGGGTCAGATAGTACTCTTGGGACGTAAGGTTTTGATCGCAGAGCTGGCGTCTTGATCAGGCCAGCGTCTTGTCTCCAGCACATTAAGGCGCCTTCTGGATGGATTCGAGGTATCCCTTCAATGCGACTACGGCGCGCCGAGAGTATGTACCGCCAATCTTACCATGGCCACCAGCGTCGCTGAATACTTTGCCCCAAACTGGCATATCGCGCTGGCCGTGAGCTTCCACATTACCGCCATAACGTATGATGTCGGCAATGTGGCTGGCAGGAAATGTTCCACCTGCTCGTTGGCTAATTCGTGTGAGGTCAGCAGGCGCAACTTTGAGGGAATTGGCCATCGGTCCATTGCCTTTCCCGTCGGCACCGTGACATTGGGCGCAATGTTTTGTGAACAGCTCTTGTCCCGACGGTACTTCACTCATCGCTATGGTCTGAACTTCAGCAGAAGACGCGTGAACAAAGAAGGATGCTATCCCGACGACGATTATATTGAGGCTAACGCATTTGAATGCCGATACGCTGACGGGCATCATGGTCTTGCCCTCCTGATCATTATGCGCGGTCTGGCGGAGTTGGTAACTTGGAAGGCGTGTTAAATTGCGAATGGCTCTGCTTTCGGTGAACAAGGAACGCGTGTCCCGCGATGCCGAGGCCCCAGCCAATTGCAGGCCAGAAAAACCAGAGTTTGTGGGGGCTCACGCCAAGATTGATGATCAGCAGCAAAACATTCACGGCTAAGTAGACAGCAAGGTGTATTCGAAGGCCGGGATCGTCCAGGATGCGTTTCATTTCATACTCCTTTGTCTCTTGATTGCCTTCGCCAATGTGGCTCTGGTGTAAAATGAGGCATTGATCTGAAACAATGGATTTGGCGTGGATGCGAACCGAGCCCAGACGCTCCAGTTCCTTAACAGTAACAAGGAAAGTAATCTTCCAAGTTACACGGACCAGCATTCGCTCAAGCAAAGAGCCAGAAAAGCGCTCAGTGTTTCCAATTGAACACCGACTGGCACATTCACAATTGAGTTGAATCAATGCAGGACGCTTGTCCGGCTCCAATATACAAGGATGCTTGTTCATATTGAGTCAGAGGCGTGTCTGCGCCATGCGCAGGCGTCTCGATCATCTGATGAGAATTGCATGTCGAGGCAGCGTTTGGGATTGACTATTGGGATTTCAATAATCGCAGGATCGACTATCGCTTGCGGTGGGGAAGGCAAGAACGTCGACTTACCTCCGCCCGGAGAGTTCACGTACAATTCCTACTGCGCCCTTTGTCATGGTATCGGTGCCGGTCCTGGCATGTTCGCCGATGCTCTTAGGAAAGGAGCGCCAGACCTAACCCAAATTACCAAGCGAAACGGCGGCATGTTTCCGGATGAAAAAGTAGCAGCCATCATACGAGATGGCGGCGTCAGCGGGCATGGCACAATGCGATTGCTTGCTTGGGAAAAATATTTTCGCCGAGATTTTTCAGATGAGCATGCTGAGCAACTTATTCGAGATCTGGTTGAATATCTCAAGGTGCATCAGTCAGAGTGATAGCAACGGTCTTGCAGGTCTGCTCGCTCATTTTACGGCGAGAGTTTTGTAAGCCGTGATTGTCTCTGCCGCTGGCATCCTCAAACTGTCGGCGTGTAGCGGCAAAAAGCATCTGAGATTGTCGTGAGCCCAACCATCGATGGGTCAAAGACGAACTTGGAATCAGCCAGCTAGTTCTTCCAGGCGCTCGCGATCAAGAATTTGCATACCATTTCCATTTTGAATCTCTATCACGCGCATGGTCCGGAGTTTGGTCAGCATCCGGCTGACGGTCTCAACGGTTAATCCCAAGAGGTCAGCGATATCGGAGCGGCGCATGGGTAGGTTAATGCACTTTGCTTGTGGCTCGCCCTCGCCGATGCGGCTTTGTAATTCAATAAGAAACGATGCAATGCGCTCCATGGCCGTTCCGTGGCCAACGGCCACCAGCAGTCGTCGAGCAGCCGACAGCTCTGCCGAAACTGCTTTGTAGAGCTTTAAAGCCAGGGCAGGATCCCGCGCTGCATCGCGTTCGAGCTGACCAGCTGGCAAGCATCTGATTTTGCATGGACAAGTGGCCTGCGCGTCAAAAATGTGATCGCCGAACATTCCAAGGCCGATGTAATCTCCAGGATATGCAAAGTCGATAATCTGTCGACGACCGTCAGTTAAGACCTTTGATAGGGCCACTACGCCTTCTTCGATGCGAAAGATTTGCGTCCTTGCATCACCTTCGCAAAAGACATGTCCTTTGGTTTCAATTCTTCGGAGAGTGGCCGATCGAAACCCGTCAACATCAGGGGTAGGTCGAGCAAGCGCCAAGTTTCGAGGAGCTTCAACGGTCGCGATATTCTGAGCTTCTGGCGAGTGCATGACCCGATTTCCTCTCATCCATCTTTGATCGCATAAGACCAGAAGACCGTCGCAGGAATTTGCGTTAGGAGTGATGGATTGTAACGGATTGTCATAAGCTTAGTGTTCGGAACGTGCTGCCATGGCGACAGAAATACTCGTTGTCGACGATGATCCAGAGATTCGAAGCTTGCTCAAAACGTGTTTCGAACGTGAAGGCTACGATGTCATTGAGGCCGCGGATGCCGGAAAGGCGCGCTCGATATTAGAACGGCGCACTATAAGCCTTATTACTTTGGATTTGACTCTGGGCCGAGATGATGGCCTTGGCCTTGCCCGGGAAATTCGGGCAGCGCACGACGTTCCGATTATCATCCTGTCGGGCAAGGGCGACACTGTTGATCGGATTGTCGGATTAGAGGTCGGCGCGGATGATTATGTTTCGAAACCCTTTAGCCCGAGAGAAGTTCTTGCCCGTGTTCGCGCTGTTTTAAGACGCAAAGAAGGGACGCATCAGACAACCGGTCAACAGTCGCTGGCACACGAGTTTTTTTGTTTCGGAAATTGGACGCTTGACGCCACGAGCCGGGAACTCAAGGCGCAATCGGGTGAGTTTCGTGAACTAACGACGGCCGAATTCGGCTTACTTGAACTTTTCGTGCGGCACGCGCATCGCGTGCTTTCGCGTGACGAAATCATGGATCTCCTCAAAGGTCATGACTATTCGCCGCTCGACCGTTCGATCGATGCGCTCGTTAGCCGTCTGAGAAGGAAAATTGATGACGGCACGCAGATCGAGCACATAAAGTCCGTCCGCGGGGTTGGATACATGTTTGCAAGCGACGTTCGCCGCGTTTTTTAGGCATTTGTGAAAAACGAGCAGGCTGGATTGCGCCTGCTCGCCGATCTGCCAGGCTTAGGCGGCCTTCCTAGGCTCAATCGCTTTCTCTGATTTGATCTCAATTTTGCGGCTGGCTTTTTGTGCATCGGCCGGTTTCTGAAGTATCAAAGTCAGTAGTCCGTCTTTGAATGTGGCGTCCACTTTGCTCGTTTCGGTCTCGAACGGAAGTGTCATTCGGCGTTCGAATGAGCCAAAAGACCGCTCGACGCGATGGTACGAGCGGCCTTTGTCGTCTTTCTTTTCCTCACTCTCGGATTTTTTTTCCCCCTTGATGACAAGGGCTCCGCCGATAAGCGTGACATCGATATCCTTTTGCTCAACGCCTGGAAGCTCGGCGGTAATTCTCAATTCTTTGTCGGTCTCGCTAACATTGATGCGCGGCCAGACACCTGAGGCAGACCAGATATTTTGCGTGACGCCGATATCTTTCGTCCAATTTTCAAAGAGATCATCCATCTCATGGCGGAGAGACGCAAGAGGATGCACGTCATCGCCCCACAGCCGGGGCAGCATGTTGCGGATCGTCATATCCCACTCCTTGACACACACTCGACTGGTGCTTTGTTAGCCGAGAAAGCGGAGTACTGCGTTGACCTGTGTCAAGAGGAGAGGAACGCGCTGAGCGGTCTATTTATCGATTGTTGCGCGCAACAAGCAGGCGAGTTGATGCTGTGTGTAAGGTTTCCGCAGAATGGGCCACAAAGTATGTGTTCTGCTCTTGTCTAGCGTCTCTTCTGCAAAACCGGTCGTCAAGATAATGGGGGTGTCCGATTGATAGGTCGCAACCCAGGATGCCAATTCCATGCCGGTCATGCCGCCGGGCATCATGATGTCTGTGAAGACGACATCGACCTTTAAGCCATCCTCCAGCGCGGCTTTCGCTTCCGACGCATTAACGCACTCGACCGTTTGATAGCCGAGTCTGTTGAGCCGATTGACAGTCAGTTGCCGCACATCGCGGTTGTCCTCAACAACAAGAATGCGCTCACCTTTCGAGTGAGGTTCAGCACTGACAACGTTAGCTCCATCGTATTCACTAGCGGGTTGGTGACAACGAGGTAAATAGAAACTGACGGTCGTGCCAAGTCCAGGCTCGCTATAAATGGATATGTTGCCGTCCGATTGTTTAATGAAGCCATAGATTGTGCTGAGTCCAAGCCCCGTTCCGCGGCCCGGAGGTTTCGTCGTGAAAAAGGGTTCGAAGACGCGGTTCAAAACATCTTTACTCATTCCGGCGCCGTTATCGGATACGGAAACGCGAACGTATTCTCCAGGTTTTAGGGGATCCTCGAAACCGGCTTCCTTTTCCTCCAGCACAATATTTTCTGTGCGGATAGAAAGTAAGCCGCCGGCCTGCATGGCGTCGCGTGCATTAATTGCGAGATTCAACACGGCAGCTTCGACTTCGCCAACATCAGCACGAACTAACCACAGCGACGAGGCCAAATGCGTTTGCAATTCGATCGTATCGCCGAGTGTCCGATGGAGAAGTTCAGTCATTGAGTGAACCTGATCGTTCAAGTTTATGACCGCCGGTGCAAGATGACGACGACGTCCAAAGGTCAGCAGGCGTTTGGTCAACCGAGCGCCGGAGTCTGAAGCGCGAAGGGCTCGCGTCAGGAGTTCGCGATCCTGCTCGCTTAGGGGCCGTTCGTCGATAAGTTCAATGTTTCCGGAGATGATCGTGAGCAAGTTATTGAAGTCGTGCGCGATCCCGCCGGTAAGCTGCCCGATAGCTTCGAGACGTTGTGATTTAACTGCCGCCTCTTTCTGTCTTAGAGCCTCTGTAACATCGCGGAAAACGCTTACACGTACAGTTCGGTTTGCAATGCTTTGGGTGATATTGCCTTCGGCCGGAAATGTGCTGCCATTCTTGCGTCGCAATAGTCCTGAGAAGCTCGCTTTCGGCGTTTGAATGCTTGAAGTTGAAAGCTGCACCTCAATTTCAGTCAGCTTTTCCTGATCCGCAAATAGTTCTGCCCAACTGGTATCTATAGCTTCATCTGATGCGTAGCCGAAGATCCGTTCCGCAGACGGGTTCAGCAGGATGATCTTCCCCTCTAGAGAAGAGATAACAATGCCCTCTGGTACGTGTTCGAAGACGGTCCTGAATAACCATGATTGGCGGTCTATCTCGTCTTGCAATTCGGCCCGAGCGCTTAAGTCACTAATGATACCCGAAAAGAATCTCTGACCTTCCATCGTGAATTCACTGACAGCTAAGTGAATCGGGAAAATTAGACCATCCTTCCGTTGGCCTTGCACATCACGTCCGACGCCGATAATGCGCTTCTCGCCAGTCTTAATGTGCCGGGCGATATAGCTGTCGTGCTCTGATCGATAAGGTTCGGGCATCAGCATCTTGATATTTTGCCCGAGCATTTCGTCAGCTCGGTAACCGAATATGTGTTCGGTTGCCGGGTTGACGGAGCGGATGGAGCCGGTCTCGTCTATGGCCAGGATCGCGAATACGGCGGAATCGAGAATCGCTCGTAACATGGATGTCCTTGAAGTCGCGCACTTTTACATTTTATGCCCATCGAAAATCGTAATCCAGATTGCTGAGAGAGAATATTGATGCGCGTAAAAAATATTCATTCGGGGCATAGTGCGAACTGATCTCGATCAAGGTCAGGATTAAGCAGAGCATCCAGACTAGGGGCTAAGTTAGGAGCCCCAATGTCATCAGACTTCAGAAAAGTCAGCTTTGACGAAGACCACCCTGGAGCGCGCTTCCTTGCCGATCATGTGTTCCAACTTGAGGCTGGCTGCGGGCTTCTTGCACTTGCCGATGGACTGCCGAACGCAGCCAAACACCATGTTGCCCCACGATTAATTCGAATTTTTGCAGACGCATGGAGGGGACACGTCTGTTTTCATGAACAGGTGATGTACCCATTGCTGAAACGACGCTATGGCGACCAGCAGTGCGAACGTATGGCAATCTTTGAGCGCCAGCACGCAGATATTAGCTTTGCGAATGATGAGCTGGCCGAGACACTCCGCATGGTAGAAATGGGTACAGTAGGAAGCGATGCTTTGGCGTATCTGCTGAGGAACGTCGCCGAGCGCCAGCGAGATCACCTCGAGACTGAACACGCTTTTTTCCTACCGACTATACCAGAAGCTCTGTTTCCCATCGAGCGTAAGACTTACTCGGATTGGGTGGCGTCCAATCCCTGGCCGCTTATCAACGAGAAGTTTTTCTGAGTGATTTTAGAGAGTTTGCGTAAGCATCAGGAGGTCGGGATGAAAGCAACACGAACTTGGGTTTTGATTGCCGACGGCAACCATGCACGTATTTTGGAATCGGTCGGTACCGGGCGTGGACTACACGAGATCGCGGGCCGGGAAATTCGTCGCGAGACCCCTCCGAGTCATCTTTTGGGTAGAGATAAGCCCGGTCGAGTTCATGAGTCCGTTGGTGATACGCGTCACTCTGTAGAACCGAGATACGACCGTCACAGAAATATGGAAAAGCAATTTGCAGAGCAGCTTGCCGGTCAACTTCAAGGTTGCGTTGAAAAAAAGGAATTTGACAAGCTCGTCATTGTGGCGCCTCCCGCAATGCTTGGCGATCTCCGGAAGTATCTAACAAATGAAGTAGCCGTGAAGATCGTTGCGGAGATCGACAAGGATCTTGCAAAGGTTCCCAATGATGAAATCTTCTCGCATCTATCGGATGTCGTAACCTTGTAGGAAGCCATGGTACCCTTAAGCCGAATTCGTCTGGAACTTGCGCGCAATCCGGATTTTCCGGAAGGCAGTACGGTGCATGGATACGACATCATTGCTCCGCTCGACTCCCAAGGAAAACTCAACGAGCGGGCGTGGAAGAAATTGCATCAACTTTGCCGGGTGCAAAGATTCTGGAAGGGAGAAGAGGACAAGGTTGGGCGTTTGGCGCGCAAGCCAGGAGGCGTGTGGTTTGTAGACTATGATCCAAAAACCGATGCAGACGATGAGCCTGGCTTTCGGTTTGGCAGTCACGTGTTTCGATCCGGCGAATACGTGTCCATTCGCGAGAATGACGGTGTGCCGCGTACCTTCCGTGTCGTATCAGTTGTCGACTATGCTGCGTAAGGTCTGAAGAACGAGCGGTCTATCTGGCGCGAGTTTGATCGTAAGCATGAGATGCCAAACAACCCTGCATATTGGGGAGTTTTCTGTGGCGCGCCGTTGCAAGCCTTCGCGTATTTTCCACATGCTCAACCCAGGACCTTTAGCGCATTCGACGTCGCGCGCCGCGATTGTGTCGCTCTTCGCTCCTTGACTGGGGTAGTCAGTCGAGAGGGATAAATGCGGAAGCGCCGACCCGCTTTTTGCATGAGCGGATCGCGCGCAAGGTTCTGAATGACGGGCTCCGCCTCCACGGGCAAGGAGGGCGTTTTGGACAATCCGGTTGAGGAAGCTCCCTTCTCTTTTCCGTTTCAGGGCCTTAGCGAGAACGAGGCTGGCAAGAGGCTGAAGTCCGAAGGTTTCAATGAGCTTCCGCGGCAGGAGCATCGAACTCCGCTCGGCATCGTGCTGGAAGTTCTGCACGAGCCGATGCTCGTGTTGCTGCTCGCCGGTGGTGCGATTTATCTCCTGCTCGGCAATTTGCAGGAGGCCCTCATTCTACTCGCCTTCGCGACTATGTCGGTGGTGATCACGGTGGTTCAGGAAACGCGCACCGAACATGTCTTGGAGGCGCTGCGCGACCTGACCAGCCCGCGAGCACTGGTGATCCGAGACGGAACTCACCGCCGCATTCCGGGCCGGGAAGTGGTGCGTGGCGATATCGTCGTCCTCGCCGAGGGAGACCGTGTTCCGGCCGATGCCGCGGTTCTGCGATGCCACGATATGCAAGCCGACGAGTCGCTGTTAACGGGCGAGTCTGTGCCCGTTCGCAAAGCGGTTCTGACAGGCAAAGTTCCGTCGAGTACCAGGCCGGGAGGTGATGATCTTCCTTGCGTCTATTCCGGCTCTCTGATCGTGCGCGGCAGCGGCGTTGTCGAAGTCTTTGCTATTGGACTGAAGAGCGAAATAGGAAAGATTGGTCAATCGCTAAGCGTTCTCGAAATGGAACCGCCGCGCCTGCGCACTCAGACCGCGCGTCTCGTGCGTCTTTCGGCCATCGGTGGCGGAGTAGTCAGCCTGGTTGCCTTGGTACTCTACGGCACGCTGCGTGGCGGCTGGCTTGAGGCTGTGCTCGCCGCGATTGCCATCGGCATGGCCATGCTGCCGGAAGAATTCCCCGTCGTGTTGACCGTGTTCATGGCCATGGGTGCTTGGCGGATCTCGCGCGCCCGGGTGCTGACGCGCCGTGCTGCGGCCATCGAGACGCTGGGCTCGGCGACGGTGCTATGCACCGATAAGACTGGCACGTTGACTGAAAACCGGATGTCGATCGCTGAACTGTGGCCGAGGCGCGGTGACTCGTTTTCCAGGAATGAAGTCTCGGACACGAACTTGCCGGCCGATGCGCAGGCGCTGGCATTGTATGGCCTTCTTGCCAGCGCGCCTGAACCCTTCGATCCGATGGAGAAAGCATTCCATGACTTCGCTAGAGAGCGGATCGTGGATGATTCCACAATATCGACGACGGGCTGGTCCCTTGCACGCAGCTATGGACTGAGGCCCGATCTTCTTGCTGTCACCCAGGCTTGGAGAACGGACGCACGCAAGGCCACGTACACCATAGCGGCCAAGGGCGCTCCGGAAACCATCACTGGTCTCTGTCGCCTGGACAATGCTCACTGTGCTGCCGTCAGACAAACTGTTGATGCGATGGCGGCGAACGGGCTGCGCGTCCTGGGTATCGCAAAAGCAACCTACGAGGACGAGCCGTTTCC
Source organism: Hyphomicrobium sp. (assembly GCA_035547255.1). Lineage (GTDB taxonomy): Bacteria > Pseudomonadota > Alphaproteobacteria > Rhizobiales > Hyphomicrobiaceae > Hyphomicrobium_B. Next base: position 10,460 of record DASZVX010000035.1, on the reverse strand, counting down.
GGAAACTCCACGGGGCTTCGCCTTCTCGTTTCTGGGGCTTGTCGGCCTCGCCGATCCCCTACGGACGAGCGTGCCGCAGGCCGTGAGCGACTGTCGCTCCGCAGGCATCCGTGTCGTCATGATCACCGGCGACTATCCGGCGACGGCTCGTGCAATTGCGCATCGGGGCGGTCTCGATAGCGATGGCGCTGTGCTGAGCGGCGAGATGATGGGGAATCTCGCCGACCGCGATCTGCAGGATAGGGTTCGTGCGGCGACCATCTTCGCTCGCATCATGCCGGAACAGAAGCTGCGCATCGTTCAAGTTCTGAAGGCCAACGGAGAAATCGTCGCGATGACCGGCGATGGCGTCAACGACGCGCCTTCGCTCAAGGCGGCACACATCGGCATCGCCATGGGCGGTCGCGGTACGGATGTTGCGCGTGAAGCTTCCGCGATCGTATTGCTCGACGACGACTTCGGTTCAATCGTCACCGCGATCCGGCTTGGGCGGCGCATTTATGATAATCTGCGCAAGGCGATGGGCTTCATATTCGCCGTGCACGTGCCCATCGCTGGGCTCGCGCTCCTGCCGCTAATCCTCGGCCTGCCAATCATCTTTAGCCCGATCCATATCGCTTTCCTCGAAATGGTCATCGATCCGGTCTGTACGTTGGTCTTTGAGGCCGAAGCCGAGGAAGAGGACATCATGCGCCGGCCGCCCCGACCGCCGGCGGAACCATTGTTTTCCTGGCCGCTCGTTGTTTGGAGTATTTTGCAGGGGGCGCTGGTGTTCGTATCAGTCAGCGCGATCTTTATCGTTGCGTCGGTGCGCGGCATGCCCGCCGATGAGGTGCGTGCACTGACTTTCTTCTCGCTGGTCCTGTCGATCGGAAGCCTAATCCTCGTCAACAGATCCTTCAGCACGTCTCTCGTCACCGCGATCCGACGACCCAATCTCATGCTTGGATTGATCCTCTTCGGAGTCGCCACTGTTCTTGCTCTCAGCCTTCTGGTACCGGCTGTACGGGCCCTGTTCAGCTTCGGTCCTCTGCACTGGGACGACATCAGTCTGACACTAGGTGTTGCAGCAAGCATTCTCGTCGTTCTCGAACTTGCCAAGAGATTCTGGCGCGACCTCCTGCGGTTCTGATCTGCTCGGCTTGTCATGAGTTTAAGCATCCCGTGCTCATATAAACCGCGTGACGTAAAGGATCGGCAACACGACGAGCAACGCGAGACGTACTGATTAGTCCAAAACTCACAGCCGTGGGTCAGCTTGCATAGCTCGCGGCGCTACGAAAGCGCAGAATAGCAAGGGTGAGAAAAAGCCCCCCGATCCCGGCGATCGCGACAAATTCCGGCCATACGATAGTGATGCCGGCTCCGCGATAGAGGATCGCCTGTGCCATTGAAACGAAATGGGTTGACGGGGATGCCTGCATAATGGTGCGCAACATCGGCGGCATACTTTCGAGCGGCGTGTTGGCGCCTGATAGCATGTTGAGCGGAATGGCAACGAGAATATAGAGAAGGCCAAGCTGAGGCATGGTCCGGGCGATGGTCGCGAGAAATAAACCGATGGCTGTTGCAAAAAACAGATAGATTAGTGATCCGACGATAAAGAGCGGGATCGACCCGGCAATAGGAATGTGGAGAAGCTTCTGAACGACGAGGGTTAGGGACAGGCCCACCGCCGCAGTGATAACGACCGCATTTGCACAAATTTTCGAGATCGCAATATCGAAGGGCGTGACAGGCATCACAAGTAAGTGGTCCATCGTGCCGTGTTCGCGCTCCCGAACGACGGCCGCGCCTGCTAGGATGATTGCCAACATCGTTATTGAATTGATGATCCCCATTACCGATGTGAACCATGCCGTTGTCACGTTGGGATTGAACGCGATGCGCGTCGAGAGCGATACGGTGGGAATGGGCACGCTTGTGGAACGAGAAACAAAATTACTGATTTCGGTCGAAAGAATCTGTTCGGCGTAGCCGGAACCGATGCCCGCCTGCACCATGGCCGTGGCATCGACGGCCAGTTGCAGTATCGGTCTTCTGTTACCCAAAACATCCCGCTCGAAATGGGGGGGGATATCTATGATAAACGTATATTGTCCCGTGTTCATCAGCCGATCAACGTCACGTTCCGCAACGTATACCGGCGGCTTGAAGTACGGAGGCAGGAAGGCTGAAGCAAGAGTTCGCGAGAGTGTCGATCTGTCTTCATCGACGATTGCGAGTGACGCATTATGAAGCTCTTGTGCGTTGCTTTGAGCTTGAGCGATGATCGCAAGCGAAAACGAATAGATGACGAACGCGAGTAAAACCCAGTCTCGGAAAAAACTGCGCAATTCCTTCATGCTGAGCCAGAAAATGGTTTCGAGCTTGTGCACGCCCTCACCTTTCCTGTTTGCGCAGAAGAAGCAGGCTCATCAGCGTGAGAGCAGGTATAAAGAGCGCTAAGATAGTTAGATGCCATCCAAGGTCACGCAGCGAAAGGCCTTTGGTAAACGCCCCTACGCTGATTGGAACGAAATACGTCATGGGGAAAAGGCGACCCAGTACGGCGCCGAAGCCGGTAAGGGATGATACCGGTGTTAGCAATCCCGAAAACATCGTTGCAGGCAGAACGGTCAGGATAGCGGTTCCAAAGAGAGCCGCAATCTGTGTTCTCGTGAACGAAGAAATGAGCATACCGTATCCAGTTGTTGCCGTGACGTAGATCAGAGCACCTAAGGAAAGTGCTATAAAACTTCCCTTGAGCGGCACTTTGAAAATAAAAATCGCCATCAGGAAAAGCATGATGAAGTTCAACATGGCGACTGCAACGTAGGGAATTTGCTTTCCAATCAGAAATTCAAGGCGCGTCACTGGCGTCACGTAAAGGTTCGTAATTGACCCAAGTTCCTTTTCTCTGACGATGGCTAAGGCCATGAGAATTGCCGGGATCAATGCTAATTGCATTGCTAACGTCGAAGGGACCATCGCGTAGATGCTGTCGAAGGCTTGGTTATAGCGAAATCGCGTTTGGATATCGGCGGGTGGCGCCGTATTGGACAGCGCACTGTGGCCCCGGATTGCTGGATCGTTTAGAAATTGCTGATGGGTGCCTTGAATGTATCCGCGGATGGTCTCCGCTCGGAAAGGCATGGCGCCATCGATCCAAACACCTACGTCGGTCGAGCGGCCACGCCGGATATCTCGACCAAAGCCTGGGGGGATCTCCACAGTCGCGTTGACTTTGCCACTTTGCAAACGGTCTTGCATCTCGGCGGAGGACTTCAATTGGGCTTCCTCCACGAAATACGGAGATCCACGAAGTTCGCTGAGATACGCGCGGCTTTCAAAACTGTCGTCGCGATCAAGAACCGCGAACGTGAGCGAGTTTACGTCCGTCGTGATGCCGAAGCCCATAATGAGCATCAAAAATGCTGTTCCGAACAGAGCGAACGCTAGGCGGATGGGATCGCGAAGTAGCTCAAGCGATTCCCGAATGGAGTAGGCATACATACGGCGCGAGGAAAAGTGGGCGCGGGGGAGGCGAGACGCCTCGCGGGCACTCCGTGGCGGCGGTAGCTCAAACTCTCCTCCACTATCATCACGCGATGTTGATGCAGAGGCGTCCTTGAGATAGTTCACAAAGGCGTCCTCCAGCGAGGCGCTTCCGCGGGCTTCTACAAGTTTTGCCGGCGTATCCACGGCCAACACGCGCCCGGCATGCATGAGAGCAACGCGATCGCATCGCGCGGCTTCATTCATGAAGTGAGTTGAAACAAATATCGTTACGTTGTTTTTGCGCGAAAGATTGACCAATAGCTCCCAAAAATTATCACGAGCAACTGGGTCGACACCGGACGTCGGCTCATCAAGAATGAGAACTTCTGGCTCATGCACCACCGCCACAGCGAGCGATAGACGCTGGCGTATGCCAAGCGGCAGGTCATCTGCCAGCTTATCGGTATAAGACGTCAGGCCGAAGCGCCAAAGAAGATATCTGATCCGCTGTTCCCTCAATTCAGCGGATAGATGAAAGAGGTGCGCATGAAGATCGAGGTTTTGCCGGACCGTTAGCTCGGTGTAGAGAGAAAAGGTTTGCGACATATATCCGACGCGCCTGCGCGAGTCCGTGTCTGTGGCGCTAATAGGTTGTCCGAACAGAAGCGCATGCCCTTCCGTTGACGGAAGCAAACCAGCCAGCATCTTCATCGTGGTGGTTTTTCCGCAGCCGTTTGAGCCGACAAAGCCGAAAATCTCCCCACGGGTGATGTCGAAGCTGACGCGATCGACCGCTGTAAAATCTCCAAAACGGCATGTGAGGTCATGTGCTATAATTACTGGTTCATCGACGCTTTCTCGCGGAGGAATTTTAAGAATGCGGTGCCCCACTTTCTGAGATGCGGGGAGGAGAGCGATGTAAGCCTTTTCAACTGTTTCAGCGGCAGTTTTCTCTTTGAGGTCTTTTGGCGTTCCCTCGGCGAGGATATCTCCGGCATTCATTGCGACAAGCCAGTCAAAGTTCTCGGCTTCGTCCATGTATGCCGTCGAGACGATTACCGTCATGCCGGTTTGTCGCGCACGGATGCGGTCCATCAAGTCCCAGAATTGCAGCCGGGATAAGGGGTCGACGCCGGTGGTCGGTTCATCGAGAATGAGAAGATCGGGATCATGAATGAGCGAGCAGCAAAGGCCGAGCTTCTGGCGCATGCCGCCCGAAAGCTTGCGCGCAGGCCGAAACGCAAAAGAGGCAAGCCCAGTGCTTTGCAAGAGATTCGAAATCCGCACATCGCGCTCATCTCGATCTTGCCCGAACAAACGCGCAAAGAATTCCATGTTCTCTTGCACGCTCAGGTCCGGATACAAATTCTTTCCTAGACCTTGAGGCATATAAGCGATGTACGGACAGATGGTCTGCCGATCAGAGATACGCCTCATGTTGGCGCCAAGAACATTCACCTCTCCGGTTTGAATCTGTCGCGCCCCTGCGACCAACGCCAGAAGTGATGATTTTCCCACTCCATCAGGACCGATCAAACCAATGACGCGCGTTTTCGGGAAGCAGGCGTTAATATTGTTCAGCGCCAGCACGCGCCCATACTTATGTGTGACGTCTTCAAGGCGAACAGCAATTTCGGCGTCAGTCACAGTTTGACCTGCAGGTTTGCCGGCCAGTCGATAGTTTGATCAGTGCGGACATAGGCCATTCCAGGCAGCCCGCTTCTAATCGCATCAGCATGAGCTTTCAGGCGATCTGGATCGATGCGGACGCGAATGCGGAACATAAGTTTATCACGCTCCGATTGCGTTTCGACCATTTTGGGAGTGAACTGCGCTTGATCTGCAATAAAGGTCACTTTTGCCGGAATAGGTTTGTCGGGATAAGCATCGAGTATGATGCGCGCGTCGTTTCCGATTTTTACGCGGCCGGCGGCGAGGGTCGGAAGATAGACATCCATATAAACGTAACCGACGTCGAGCATCGTAAAGACTCGGCCCCCTGCAGGAAGAACCTCGCCGACATTTGCAATGCGATAGGCGATACGCCCGTCCCTCGGAGCAACGAGAGTATTGTCGGCAATATTCACCCGATATAGTTCGGCATCATGATTTGCGGCATCAAGCACGTGTTCAGCTTCCGTAATGCGCACTTGTGCAGCGAGCTCACCTGAGCGTGCGCTATTCAGAGTCTGTTGCCGTTGATCGAAAACTTCTCTCGTAACCCAACCATCTTTAAGCAATGTCTTTGTTCGCTCCATCTGCTGCTGGGCGAAAATGACCTGCGAGTGCATCTGATCTGCATTGGCGCGTGCTTCTTCAATCGCTCTTTTGGCCGATTCAGCTTGTGATTCGGCTTTTTTGAGAGACGCCTCGAGATCTCGCGTGTCCATAATTGCGAGCATCTGACCCGCGACCACGCGACTCCCCTCATCGACGCGTAGTTCGAGAATGCGTCCCGCGAACTTCGTCGCGATGTCGATCGGATCGGCTTCGATGCGACCGTTTCCAAAAAATATTCCCCTAGGGAGCGTGGGAGCGCGATTCAACCACCAATAAACACTGGTTCCGACAAGGGCTGCAATGCATAGGAGCGCCAGGCCAACCCGACTCCAGTTCAGGGATCTTACAAATTTATTGTCGGGAGATGTCGCCGGAAGCCGCTCGTCATTCGAATTGGCAATGGGCGGAGAAGGCGCCCGGACCCGTTCCGCCTCCTCTAACTCCGAATGGTCATGAACCTCGTTACGTAGCTTCATTCCTCCGGCCTTCCGGCTACATTGCCTTAGGCCACACGTGTCAAGAATTCGTGTGCGGCTCTATTGGCATTGTCGAATGCTGCCCGCGTTTCACCGAGCGCTGTTTCCTTTGCCGCCCAGGAATCGCTGCCTGCTTTCCTTAGCTTCTCAAGCTTTGCCTTTGCGGAATCGGTATCTACCTTCATATGTCTTTAGGGTTGTTTGCTGAGCCTATCCTCTACTTTCATCCTTTCTGCAGCAATGAATTCCCGAATTTCCGCTTCTGTACAGCGGATATGTTGGGCTAGAAAATCGCCTCTGATCTTTTCGATAACAGCAGCTTCGTTTCCGATAATATCCTCTTTGCGAAGCTCCGCTGTGTAGGCGTCGTAGCTAGATCCACTCAAACCGAGCTTTGCGGCGGCCCATTTGCCAAGCTCACTCATGCATAGCATTTCGCTTTTGAACTTCGCTTCCTCGTCCAAGACAAACTTCCGCTCAAAAGCCTGTTCTCGTTGATTGAACGTCGTCATATCTTGGCTCCTTATCAACTCCACTAGCAGCAACGCTATTTATGTCTTACGGCAGCCTCTATAGCTAAACTATTAGCAGAAGCGATCATTGATCCATCTCAACGCGCCTAAGCGGCTCTTCGACATTTCGGAATGAGATATGCGGAAGGCGGATCGAGATCCGATCAGACTCTTCAGTGGCTCGAAGGGCTTCTTGAAAGTGCTGCAGTGAGAGGCGCAAGGCGCCCAGTCAGAGGGTGTGACCTTGCGCTTCGAACCTTCGGAGCTGGTGCCGTTGTCGCCGCTTTTGGTTGGCAAAGATCTGCTAACGCAGATCAGTACGCCCTCTATCGAAGAGGTGCACGGCACCGATCTAATAGATCCCTTCGTTGATTTCGAATCCTGTCGGCTGCGCCACGCGACCGAAAGTACGGAAATCCGGAATTCTCGATCGCAGCCGTTTGCGAACAAATGAGAGAACTTCGGTAGCTGGAAGACCTTAGGTCGCTACGGCCGCGATATAAATGCCGACAGCGACAACCAAGGCAGCGAAGGCGCGCTCGAACAGCATCTTGTGAGCGGTGAGACGTTGGCCCAGCCGGATTCCCGCCACTGCCCCGCCGGCACCGCCCGCGATGAGGAAGGCAGTAAGCGGCCAATCGACATGGCCGGACAGTGCATAAGAGGTGGCCGTAGTCAGGCCGAGCGCGGTGACGACGACAAGCGACGTACCGACCGCATAGGCAAGGGGCATGGCCGTCGCCGCGATGAGGGCGGGCACGATCAGGAAGCCGCCGCCAATCCCGAAGAACCCGGCAGCAAGGCCGACGCCCAGTCCCATTGGCACGAGCCGGGGAAGAAGCGCCGCAGCCGTCGTGCGTGACAGCCGCACTCCGGGATCGTCCTCACGCCGTCGCTTAAGTAGCATCGAAAGGCCCACGCCGATCATCAGCAGGCCGAACAGCATCAGCAGCCTCGTTCCGCCGACCGTCTTGCCGATCTCTGCCCCGATCGCCGCGCCGACGACACCCGTCATGGCAAAGACCAGGGCGCAGGGCCATTTGACCATGCCTGCGCGGGCGTAGCCGCCAAGGCTTGCAGCGGCATTCGCCGCGACGGCCACTGCCGCCGTGCCAATCGCTGCATGGGTGGAGCCGACGCCGACCACATAGACCAGCAACGGCACGGCGAGGATCGAGCCGCCGCCGCCTACCAGCCCCAGCACGATACCGATCAGGCCGCCCGAGGCCAGCGCGAGCAGAATTTCCGTCGCGGTCACGATCATCAGGCCGCCATCCGCCGGTTCCACGGCATATGCTGCAGCAGTCGCGCCATACCGCACCAACCGGTTGCGCCCGCCATCATCAGCCCGGCGCCGACCAAGCCAGAAAGGGCGAAGAAGCCAGGGCCGACGAGGAACCCGAGTGCAACTCCAAGCAGCACCAGCCCCCCGGCGGCAAGCTGGACCTGCCGCATCAGTTCAAGCGGCTGGTGTCGGTCGGCCTTCACCTTAAGCCCTGCGCGGCGCCATGCCTCGATCCCGCCCTCCAGCACATAGCAGGGCGCGCTGGTAGCCGCCCCGAGTCGGGCAGCGTTGGCTTCGGTTCGCGCACCCGAGCGGCAATGAAACACGACCGGGCAATCACCGGCGTGAAACCGGCTGATCTCGGCCAAGGGCACATTGACCGCGCCGGGAATATGCTCACGCACATATTCGTCAGGGGTGCGAATGTCGATCAGCTTGGCGCCGGTTTCGATCAGAGACCGCGCCTCTGCGGGGGTAACGGATTTCATAGTCATAGGTCAGTCCTCCTGACAGTAGAGCTGGTAAAGCGTGGCGAGCAGCGCCTTGGTTCGCGGATCGGCGATCCGGTACCAGAGCATCTGGCTCTCGCGGCGGAAGGCGACGAGGCCTTCGTCGCGCATCCGGGCAAGGTGCTGTGAGAGGGCCGACTGTGAGAGGCCGACGTCATCGGCGAGATCGCCGACTGTGCGCTCGCCATGTTCGGCGAGCTTGCACAGCACCATCAGGCGCCGGTCATTGCCGACCGCCTTCAGGACTTCCGCCACTTCGCCGGCTTTCTTCTCGAAAGTCGTCAGGTTCATCGGGGGCTTGCGCATCGGAGCTACCTTTTAATTAGGTATTGCTAATATAGAATGTGCTAATATATAGTCAAGGAGCGATTGGAGGTTCTCATGGCTGCCCAGCCGATCATCGAAGCGTTCTTCGACAAATCTACCAACACGATCAGCTATCTGATCGCCGATCCCGCAACGCGCGCGGCCGCAGTGATCGATCCCGTACTGGATTTCGATCTATCGAGCGGCGAGGTCGATACAGCGTCGGCCGAGCGGATCCTGGCGGCGGCGAAGGAAAGGGATTGGCGTATCGCCCTGGTTCTGGAAACGCATGCCCACGCGGATCATCTTTCCGCCGCGCCCTATATTAAGGCGAAGACCGGCGCGCAGATCGGTATTGGCGAGCATATCCGCGATGTGCAGAAGATTTTCCGGCCGGTCTTTGCATTCGATGGCCTCAAGACCGATGGGTCGGACTTCGACCGCCTTTTCGCCGATGGCGAACGCTTTGCCCTCGGCACGCTGGAGGTTGAGGTGATGCATACACCCGGCCACACTCCTGCCGACCTGACCTACCGGATTGGCAACGCAGCCTTCGTGGGCGACACGCTGTTCATGCCGGATTACGGCACCGCGCGCGCCGATTTTCCCGGCGGCGATGCCCGTCAGCTATACCGTTCGATCCGCCGCGTCCTTAGCCTGCCGGACGACACGCGGCTGTTCCTCTGCCATGACTACAAGGCGCCGGGCCGCGACGAATATCGTTGGGAGACGACTGTGGGTGAGGAACGTCGGGCCAGCATCCACGTGCATGACGGCGTGAGCGAAGATGAATTCGTCGCCATGCGGGAAGCACGCGACGCTACATTGGCGGTGCCCAAGCTGCTGCTGCCCTCGATCCAGGTGAACATCCGCGCTGGGCGTTTTCCGGAGGCAGAAGAGAACGGCGTCCGGTTCCTCCGCATCCCGGTGAAGATAAAGGCCGGGGATCCACATGAAGTTGTTCCTCGTGCACGATAAAAGCGCCACGCAATATGCCGAAGTTCGTCTTCGGCGATGCCGCATTCATCTTCGGCTATGGCCGCGCCAGGGTTCTTTCCATGCACTCCAAGTGATTGTGCTGTGGGTGCCGGTGTTCGCTAAGCCCGTTTTGGCCGGAACAGCTTCGTCAGCTAGCGTCAACTGAGCACGTCCTTCGCGCACCTTAGATATAATGTATGAGCTGCGGTCACTCTTGCGCTCGCGAGATATGTCAGAGATTCGGCGCGCACCGGTATCACCTCATCGCCGCTAGGAGACTTTCGGCGCGGCGAAACCGGAAACTCGGAGGGAGAGCCGTCTCTCGATTGTTTGCTGAAATTCGTCTCGCGCTAAAGTCGCGGACAATGCGCAAGAATTACCGGTGATCCGGGTAGCGCGTATTTTACTATGTGATCTCAATAATTTATGGCGGAGAGGGAGGGATTCTCCCTCCCTGAATATTAAAAAACCTCAATATATACGCGGAATATATGGACTTTTTACCGGTGTTGTGGCAACTTTTTAGAGGTATTTTGTGGCAACTTTTGTGGCAACTCGCTAGCTTTTCATGGCTCGAAACCGACACCTCCAGCTTCGCGGCAATGTTTGGCACTACAGCCGGACCGTGCCCCCT
>DASZVX010000034.1:0-4233 GCA_035547255.1 Hyphomicrobium sp. | reverse complement strand
TGCGGCACCGCGCGCGCTCGGAATGATCCGGCCGGTTTACTCGCCGCGCCTTCGCCAGGCGATCGTTCGTGAGGTCACCAAGGACATGGTCAAGCAACCGATTCATGAGATCGAACGGTTCGTCACATCAGAGATGTAAAGGGCAATAGAGCTGACTGTGATTGAGAATCCTTTTAGCTGCGACGGCTTTTGTTGGACACCTCATTGCGCCGTGTTCATTCGCCCTTGAACTTATGGATAAAGCGTGACGTGCAAACGCGGTCGCGCGACAGCCGCAATCGAAGGCGAGTGCGGCACCGCAAACGGATTATCCGGTGCCGCCAAGGTTCAATCGACCGAAATACTTCGCTAGTTGGCGATCAAATACTGCCGCCGTAGCGTGCCGATATCGGACGCAATGCCAGTGAAGCCGCGCACAAGGGCCAAGGCCTTGGTAAGCTGCGTCGCCTCGGCGTTCGTGATCAGGATAACATCCTTGTCACGCATTTGAACGGACTGGGCGAGGAAGTAACCTTCGGCGCTTCTCAAATCGACGCGATAGAGGACTGGCACGAATTCAGGCGGTTTGGAGCCAAGCGATGCAATATATTCGGGATCGAGAATGTCTTTGGCGATGAACCACGGCTCGAAGCGGAAAAGATAAATGCCGCTCGGATCGCCTGTGAGGTCGATCGGGCCGCCGGCCTGCGCGATGGCCTCGGCAAGCGTGACCTTTTCGCTCATGAACGGATAGGTCGACACGCGTTGGGTCGCACCAAACACCGCATACCGGCGCGGGTCGTGGATGAGATAGATCTGATCGCGGGGAGCGACGATGATATTCTCGGCAGGATTATTTACGACGGTTTGCAGAAGGACCTTGCCGACTTCCTTGTTGCGCATGACCTGTACGTAGGTCTCATACGCGGGAAATTTGGCGCCACCGGCGGCCGCGATGACGTCCAGCAGTCGTTCGCCGCGCGAGCTCAGCGGCACTGGCCGCGCCAAATTCACTTCGCCGCTGACTGTCGCCGCATTTCCAATATTGTTGATGAGCGAAACCATGACCTGCGGCGAAACAGATTTGCCCTGCAGATCTCTCTGGATGACAGCGCCGGCTTGGCCCGGGGTGAGACCGCCGATTTTTACGCGCCCGACGAAGGGCACGAAGATCGTGCCGTCACTTTCGATGACCTGCGGCGGAATGTTGCTCGCGCCGGTAGCGACCTGGCCGAGCGAGGCGGCGGAAGCAGCAGCGCCGGAAACGACCGACGGCGGCGGGAAGAGAGCCTGCCCGCCGGTCTCGTAGACGGTGATCGCGATTACGTCTCCGGCCGCCAACGCATTGCTGGCGCCATAATGGCGATTTCGGAACGAGGCGCCGAACGTCGGATGATAGTGGTTCAATTCTGAAACGACATGCGTATCCATCTTCACGATGGAATATTTGAAGTCGGGTGTGTCGGTCGAGGCGGCCAGCTCGAGCGCGGTTGGGGCTGCCGCAGGCAACGCGCACCCCGCCATGATAATCGGCAGCGCAAAAACCAGCGCGATGCGCGACCACGACGGGCAACGTACGTCGGACTGACCTACAACAAACAAGCCCAGCACCCCTTCAACGACTTGACGGGCTTCCAACCTCACAAACGACTTTGAAAGTCCCCGAACCCCGACCTTCTCGCGCAGAGCGATGCCAGCGCCACCATCGCTAAGTATGCTTCAGGAAATGAGAATCGCCCCTCGATTGCAAGCGGGCCAGGAAATTGCACACGCATTTTCCGCCAGCTTCGAAGCCTGACATCCAAGTTTGACATTTGACCTCTTACGGGCGGGTTATCGTTTTGGAAGGTCAGACGACGCATCATCCCGGGAACCGGAGCAATAATCAATAGGCTTGATTATTTTTAAACAACAGACTTGATGAATCATGCCCGGTATCTATTTTTTAATTCTGTTATATCAATCAGTTACGCCTTAACAGGCGATTATCAGCCCTAAATAGTGGTAGAAAGTGTCGCCGTTTCTTGCTATATCAGCGGACCGCTTTAGCACTCGCTCGAGCGCACAGATTGGGCCGACCTGGCGACGATATGCGTGGCGAAGACCCGGATAACATCAAGCCACGGCTCGGCCTTGAAGCCACACCTTCGCCGGCTAATCGACCACCACAGGACGATCAGGTGAAAGATCTCCCACGCCGCCAAGGCCGGCGTACTCAACAAGCTTCCGTTGACGTCACGGCGGACGTCCCGAGCGGCCGCAGCGCGCTGGCTACGCAGTTGCCCAATCGTGTTCCGGCATCCACGAGGAGAATCGAACAGCGCCTAACGGTGACAACGCGGCGCTTTGCTGTTGCCGAGCAGTCTCGGCAACATCACCCATTGTTGCCGGGACAAGGGGGCAAGAAGAAGCGCTCGTACAGTGGCCTTATCGGATTTGCCATTTGTGTTGGGCTGCCCATCGTTGTCGCCAGCATCTACTACTGCTTCTTCGCATCGAACCAATACGTTACCGAATTCCGTTTCTCGGTTCAGGATACGTCCCCCGGCGCGACTTCATTGCCGACCGGTCTAACGGCTGTGCTGGGTGGCGGTGCGAGTTCGGCCAGCAACGACAACTATCTTGTTACCGATTATCTACTCAGCCGTTCGGCGGTCGAAGAATTGCAGAAGCGTATCCATCTGATTGACCGCTATTCCTCTTCGAACATCGATTGGTGGTCGCGGTTCGACTCGTCCAAGCCGATTGAGAGTTTCGTGCCGTATTGGCAATCGATGGTCAGGGCGAATTTCGATCAGGTAACAGGCCTTGCGACTGCGACAGTGCGCGCATTTTCAGCGGAAGATGCACTGCTGATCGCGAACACAATGGTCTCGCTCTCGGAAGAACTCGTCAATAAGCTATCCAATCGCTCGCAGAACGACGCAGTGCGGTTTGCCGAGAAGGAAGTCGAGCGCGCGCAAGATAGGCTTAGAAAAAATCGAGCGAAGTTGACAGAGTATCGCAATCGCGTTGGCGTAATCGATCCGACGGCGAGCGTTGCCGCGAGCAACTCGACGCTAGTGCAGACGCAGCGCGCCAACCTGGCATCACTGGAGACGCAGCTCGCCACGTACGAACGTCAGAACTTGCAGCAGAATTCTCCGGTGGTCGTGACGCTCAAAAATCAAATCAAATCCGTCAAGGAACAGCTGGCCGCGACAGAGGCTGACGTGGGCAAGGGCGTAAACGGCACAGCATTGTCCAAAGTCGTCGGGGATTACGAGCAGATCAATCTCGAAGTCCAGTTTGCGCAGGCGATGGTGACGAGTACCATGCAGGCGCTAGATCAGGCGCGCGCCAACGCGGCATCGCAGCATCTTTATATTACCCCTTATGTGCGGCCGAGCTTGCCGCAGAGTGCAGTTTATCCCAACAGGTTCTGGTCGGTGGTTAGCGTTGGCCTGGTGGCCTTTGCATTCTGGATCATCGGCCTGCTGGTTTTACGCTCCATTCGCGAGCGCTTTGCCTGACCGGAGTCGGAGACGCAGGCTCCTTATCCGTTCATCACGAACAGGTCCAACTCCGGCTCGAGCAGCGCTTCCCATTGCGGCGTCACGATGTTGAAGGCCGTACGCAACCGCTGCATATCAAATCGCGAATTGAGCGGCCGTTTCGCCTTGGTCGGATAATCCTTCGAGGCGATCGGCACGACGCGCTGCGCCGCGAGCGCTACGCCGCGCCGCTTCAGTCCGTCGACGATAGCGGCGGCAAAGCCGCACCAACTCGTGTATCCGCTTGCGGCGAGATGAACGACGTTTTTCGCCGACGCGAACGCACGAGCAAGGTCGGCGGTATTGGGGTGAACGATGTTCGCGACCGTATCCGCGATCATTGCCGCCGTCGTCGGGGCGCCGATCTGATCGCCGACAATGCGCAATTCTTCCCGCTCTTTGGCAAGACGCGCGATGGTGCGCAGGAAATTCGTCCCTCGCGCGGCATAGACCCAGGCGGTGCGGAGAATGAGGTGCGGGCCGCCGGCCGCGCGGATCGCCTCTTCGCCGGCAAGCTTGCTCGCGCCGTAGGCATTGAGCGGCGCGACAGGATCGTCCTCGCGCCATGGCTTTTCGCCGATGCCGTCGAAAACGTAATCGGTTGAGAAATGCACCAGCGGCACGCGCCTTGCGGCAGCCCAGCGTGCGATGGCTTCGGGACCTTTCGCATTCACCAGAAAAGCCAATTCGCGCTCATCTTCGGCGCGATCGACCGCCGTAT
>DASZVX010000033.1:0-46994 GCA_035547255.1 Hyphomicrobium sp. | reverse complement strand
AAAATCAACGACACCTTTGGGCACGCAGTTGGCGACGAAATTTTGAGGCGTTTCGGCGAACTCCTTTCGAAGAATATCAAGGGGCGTGACACGGCGGTGCGTTTCGGCGGAGAGGAGTTCGTTGTCGTGTTGCCCCATACCCAGATTGAGGGCGCCGATAACCTTGGCGAACAGATTCGTAATGAGCTGCAGGGCAAGAAGTGGATGCATCATAAGACCGGAAAGCCGATCGGGACGGTGACAGCATCCTTCGGCATAGCCCAGCTTCGGCCCGGAGATAGCCCCGATTCTCTCCTCGAGCGAGCCGATACAAAGCTATACGAAGCGAAGGCAGCCGGTCGTAATTGCGTCAAGTCGGAAAGCGACTAGAAAAATCGATCACCTGCTGCATGCTGCAGGTGGAAATTGGCTCCGACATCTGGCTGGTGACAGATGAAGCATCAGCCCGAGATCAACTGATCCTCGTCCGACAACGGGCTGTCGAAGCGGACAGCGGCTTTGCCGTTCTTGCACCAAACGATGAGCCCTGGCATTTTGCGCCCGTTTCGTAAGACGACAACGACGGCATCTTTCAGGCGGAAATCTCGCTGACAATCGATGCTCAAGCCGTTCTTCGAGACCTCGCGCGCGAACGCGATTGACGACGTCTCTTGTGAAAAGATCTTGCAGTGTTGGAGCAGCGTATACCTCGGTGTCTTCCGCCGCTGCGGGAGGATAGGTAACGCCACTTCCCCATATTGATTGACGCACGTCCGCGATCCGGCCATCGCTTCCTTCAGAAACTTGCTGAGGACGAGTGCGTTGTCCGTATAGGCTCCGTTGAGCCGCCAGCGAGCCTCAGGCTCGAGTTCGAGCACGGCATCGCGACAGTCCTCTGCGAGCTTCCGCCAGACGGCAGTAATTTGTTCGAGCTTGGCGAGCGGAACCCGCGGCGCCACGAAGGCGCCTGCGCCCGTGATCAACGGAAGCGTAAGCTTCTTGGCGTCTGCCAAGTTGAAATAGAGCCGCGCGATCGCACCGGCCAGTTCGCGGGGCAGGCCGATGTCTTGCCAAGACCGCAACGCAACCTTCACCACCGGCGATTCGACCGGAACCAGGTTGCTGCACGCCCTCAGCATCCAGCTACGCCGCGAAGCGGAACTCGCATTCATGCATGAGGCGATGGCGCCGATCTGTAATGTGGTCCAGTGAAATTCACAGACAAGGATCTCGAATAACGCACTTCCCTCGACGGGCTCGTTCCAAGCTACCGGCGCCGGCCGCGGCTTAGCGGGTTCGGCGAATTTCAGAAGTGCGCTCAGCATTGCCGTGTAGCCCCCGGATATTCTTCGTTGCAATCGCCCCTTGCGCCCATCAACTCGCCGCGAGCGGGCTCGCGAATAGCTCTCGCACTTTGGATGCGGAAACTGCAGGCGAGAACAGGAAGCCCTGCGCTTCAACGCAACCCTCGGCCCGCAACATGTCCAACTGCTGTTTGGTCTCGACGCCCTCGGCGACACTCGTCATTCCGAGATTGTAACCGAGCTGGATGATGGAGCGGCGAAGCGTGGCGGATCGTTTTTGATTGGCGATGTTGGAGACAAACGAGCGGTCGATCTTGATTTTGTCGAAGGGGAAACTCTGAAGGTAGCTGAGGGACGAAAATCCCGTTCCGAAATCATCGATGGCGAAGCGCACGCCGAGCTTCTTCAATCGTTCGAGCGTCACTGCTGCCGCATCTCGATCCTTCATGAGGAGCGTTTCCGTAATTTCCAGGACGAGCCGTGACAGCGGCAGTCCTTTGGAAGCGGCCAAAACTTTGTCGACGAGGCAAGGAGAGCTGAATTGCGCTGCCGAGATGTTAACTGCGATCGACACGTCATCGGGCCACCGGCTGGCTTCGGCGCAGGCCGTCTTAAGAACCCAATCCCCGATTTGCCCGATAAGTCCGCACTCTTCCGCAATCGGAATGAATTCCGACGCTGGAACGAGCCCGCGTTCAGGGTGCCGCCAACGGATCAGCGCTTCGCAGCCTACGATCTTCAGTGTCTTGCTATTGACGATCGGCTGATAGTGGAGATGGAACTGATTGGTCGCGAGTGCTTCACGCAACTCCATTGCCATTCGAAGCCGTTGACGAAGGCGCTCGTGCATGGAAGGCTCGAAGAAGCCATAGGTACCGCGAGCCAACGATTTCGTCCGCCAGAGCGCGGTATCGGCATTCTGGATCAGCTGCTCGGCATCGGTGCCATCGGTTGGAGCTATCGCAATGCCGATACTGGTTCCGATTGTAACGTCGCTGCCTTCAAGAACGAATGGTTCGGAAAGCACGGAAATAACGCGCCTCGCCATGGCCTCGACGTCGTCGATAGACTTGGGAGCCGCCTGAATGACAGCAAAGTCATCACCGCCTAATCGGGCTGCGGTGTCACCATCGCGGAGAAGCCGGCTCAATCGCTGAGCCGTGCGTTTCAACAGCGCATCGCCGGCGGCATAGCCCAGGCTTTCATTGACCAATTTCAAGCCATCGAGATTGAGACAATGCAAAGCTAGAAGTTCTTGCCCGCGTCCAGCGAGACTGTCTCGAATGCGATCCAGGAATAGCGAGCGGTTCGGCAGACCCGTCAATGTATCGCGATGGGCGAGCCGTCCGATCGTCTCCTGATCCCGTTTGCGGTCGGTAATATCGATGTGCGTGGTGACGAAACCGCCATGAGCCAGAGGTGTGTGGCGAATTTCGAGACAGGTCCCATCCGGTCTCCGTTGCTCAACGGTATGGGGGATCGCGCTGTTGGCGATCTCGAGCCATGCACGAACGTGCTCTTCGACATTGCCAGGGCCGTATTCGCCGCTCATCGCCTGCGCGCGGTAAAGTTGTTCGGCGGTTGGTCGACCATCGGCAAACAGTTCATCAGGATAGCCCATCAGTTCTCTCTGTCGACGGTTGCAGAGAATGAGCTTGTGATCTCCATCGAATGCAGCGACGCCACCCGGAAAAGCTTCGACAATGGTCTGCAGAAGGGCCGCGCGCTCTTCCGACTCGGCTCGAAGTGCAATGACTTCTGTTATGTCACGCTGAACAGATAGGAATCCTTTGAGACCGTTGCGGTTCGAAAGCGGCACGATGAGGGCATCGACCCAGTAGAACGTGCCGTCTTTAGCCTGATTCATGACGGGCGAGCGCCACGTCTTCCCGCTCGCGAGCGTGCGATAAGCGGCTGCCCAAAATGCCTTCGGATGGTGAGAAGAATTCAATAGCGCATGTGTTTGGCCGACGAGTTCATTGCGCGAATATTTGCTTAGTCGGACAAACTCATCGTTGACGTGGAGAATGCGTCCAAGAGAATCCGTTATCGAAACGATACCAAGCTGGTCGAGTGCGGAAGCGAATCCCTTTCTTCCCCACGACGTCTCTGCGAGATTTACGCTACGAGATTTACGCCGGTTCGTGTGAGCAATTGCAGCGCTGGATGCTGGTTCGTTGAGATTGAATGCCATGACGCCATTTGCCGACCAAGGTTGTGCTGCTACACCAGACCGCCCCGCCGGGAACGATATGGACGGAATGTCGTCCATTCCAAATGGACCCAGAACCTAAATATCGGCCATGCGGCGCCAAACCGGCGCGCAGAGCGGCGTTATGTTCGTTCCCGCAGCTGCGCTTGGTAGGCTGCAACCAGTCGATATAAGCAATTTGATGGAAATGTATTAATGTTGGCTTAGTCGGTTTCGCGCGAACCCCTGGCCGATCACGCGTTCGAACTCGCAAATCAACATCTATCAGAAGCCCATACGGCGGAATCGCTGATCGCAGCTTTTGAGCGTCGAGATTCAGATGCAACGCATGGATTTACGAATTATTTTGGCCCTATTTAAGTTTTTAAGGCCGACGCAAGTTATTCAAGCAATGGTCTTCGGAGAAACGGATTGAATGAGGATGCCTTGCCGATAGAAAAGCCGCCCGAACGTCGCCAATTCGGAAGAAGAGCGGTCTTCAAATCCGCTGTCATCGTCCTGAATGATGGACGGCGGCTGGCGGGCGCGGTTGTCGACTTTTCGGACGCTGGAGCGCGAATCAAACTCCCAGAGGCGGTGCACGTAGAGTCTGAATTTGAGTTGGAAATTCCCGGCGACGATTTTGTTGTTAGATGTCGGCTGGCTCATGCCGACGACGTCTATATCGGCGTTCAATACATAAAGCCGCCGCGACGCATTTCTTGGCTGAAGCGCTAGAGTTATAAAATTAGGGAAATAGTGCGGATATATAATAATGAATGGTATGATGTAGCCGGTCCCCAAAAAAGAATACGGAAGAACTATCGGAGCGTGCCAACCAGCTCCTGATCGCCTTGCCTCGGATATCGAGGTCGATAAAAATCGACCGTAAAAATAATCAAAAAAATAAAGCGACATTTCACGCCGTAAACGAATTCGATAGTTTTGCGAATTAGTTTTGGTGAACGGTTGCTTGATATGAAATCATAGGCATGACGCCGCGCAACCGGGTCGGATACAACCCGACATGTTCCGGGCTTTGAGAAGCAGGAACACGCTTATGGCGCATGCCCTATTATCGCCGGCCCGAGGGCTGGCGTCCGCGAGCTTTGGTGGTCGAGACGATCATCGGCCCAGTGCCGGCATCGCCAGCAGAGTACACAGTCCGCCTCGCAAGCATCGGCGATCTCAAAATCGAAATCCCCTGCAGCAACGCTGACACAGTGAATCAGCGTGCGCGAGCCGCACCTCAGGCGCGCGCCGTCCATCGATCAAAACGAGCCACATCAATAGCCACTTCAAAACAGGTCAAAAGACATGGTTATCGGGTACGTCAACAGCAAATGGTCAATGCCGCGTCGGCTTGCCCTCATATCGGCGATCTTTCTCATCCCGTCGCTTGGTCAATTGTATATGTACGCCGATCAGAAACTCGATCAGATCGGCGTGCTGGACCACGAAGTCGCCGGAGCAAAACTTGCCCGCGCAGTATGGGGCGAAATGGCATCCGACCAAAACGTCCATTCGGGTGCAGCAACGGGCGAGTTGGCAACCCTCGCATCTACGACTGGCCGAAGCCTCGGCGTTGAATCGACGATCAACGCATTTGTCAATGCGCCAAGCGTTGCGGAAAAGAGCAAGATCGGGGCAAGCCTGCTGGACAGCATTGCCGACGCTTCGGCGATCGCAGCAGATTCGTCACCCGATACTCTTCGTACTCAACAGATCTTCATTCAGTATCTGCCGGACATCAAACGGTCTTTGGCCGAGCTTCACGAAACACTCGGTTCCGGGTCTTCCGGAGAGGCAGCGCTGGCGTTGGGTTATGGCGCACTGCGCGACGCGGTGCAGAATCTGCGTAAGCCGCTCGCTGACATTATGGCGACTGATCTCTCGAGCGATGCGAAACGCAATATAGGCAACGCGGGTGACCAGCTCGTTGGCCAACTCGATCAGATCACATCGAAGATCAAGTCGGCCAACTATCAGCGCGTCGCCCTCGGTCCCGACCTGCAGGATGCTGTGGCGGCTGCCAGCAAGGCGACGAGTGCCATGGCCGGTGAAACCGCCGGGGTGTTCATTCAATTGGCCGAAAATCACGACAGCGATGCGCGGGCCACGCTCTACCGTACGCTCGCTCTGTTGATTGGGTTGACCATTGCCGCCGTTTGCATCGTAACGATGCTCTCGAAAGGAATCACGACGCGGCTGGCGAACCTCGTTCATGCGATGGATCAAATCAGCCGCAAGGATCTCAGCATCGACGTTCCCTATCTCGCGGACTCTAACGAGAACGG
This sequence comes from Hyphomicrobium sp., assembly GCA_035547255.1. GTDB lineage: Bacteria > Pseudomonadota > Alphaproteobacteria > Rhizobiales > Hyphomicrobiaceae > Hyphomicrobium_B. The sequence continues at coordinate 41,223 of DASZVX010000033.1, read as the reverse complement.
CGAGATCGCGCAGGCTCTTGCGCGTTTCAAAGAGGCGGCGGTCGAACAAAAAGCAATGACTGATGCGGCCGTCGAAGCTGCCAAGCAGCAGCAGGAGCAGGGCGACCATTATGCGCGTGAACACGAGCACTTCATGGATGCCTTCACTGCAGCTGCAGATCGTATTGCCCGAGGTGACTTCTCGCATCGGATCGTCGAAAAGGTCATCCAAGAGTATGAGCCGATCATCAGTCAGATGAACTTGATGATGGGTCAGCTGGAGCAGGCTCAGATCGCTAAACTCGAAGCCGAGAAGCAAATTAATGTCGTCGTCGAATCTCTGGGTGCGGCACTTTCTGAACTTGCCGCAGGCGACCTCGAGACGGGTCTCTACATCGACGTCGCGCCAGACTTTGCAAAGCTCAAGGCAGACTTCAACTCTGCGGCCTCGACGCTGAAGAGCACGATCTCCCTCGTCAAGAAGGGCGCAGGTAGCATCAAGCTTGGAACGGAGGAGATCTCCCAGGCATCCGATGACCTCTCGCGTCGTACGGAAAACCAGGCTGCAAGCCTCGAAGAGACGGCAGCAGCGGTCAAGGAAATCACCGATACCGTCAATAAGACAGCGCGCGGCGCAACGCATGCTCGCGAGACTGTATCGGTCGCAAAAGCCGATGCGGAAAAGAGCGGTGAAGTGGTTCGCAGAGCCATCGAGGCTATGAACGGCATCGAAAGCTCGTCGAAGCAGATCAGCCAGATCATCGGCGTCATCGACGAAATCGCCTTCCAGACCAACCTTCTCGCCTTGAACGCCGGTGTTGAAGCCGCCCGAGCTGGCGATGCGGGACGTGGTTTCGCTGTGGTTGCGTCGGAAGTCCGCGCACTGGCGCAACGCTCGGCGGAAGCCGCCAAGGAGATCAAAGGGCTGATCTCGGCGTCAACCGGCCAGGTTGCGCAGGGCGTGCAGCTCGTCGGTGAGACGGGCCTCGCTCTGACGCGCATCGTCACGCAGGTCGCGGAGATCAACACGATCGTTACGGAGATTGCCGCGAGTGCCAACGAGCAGGCGCACGGGCTCGAGCAGGTCAATACCGCCGTCAATGAAATGGATCAGGTCACCCAGCAGAACGCCGCAATGGTCGAAGAGGCGACGGCTGCGACGCAGACATTGGCCCAGCAGACTGAAGAGCTTGCGAGCCTCGTCAGCCGATTCAAGACAGGTGATGAGACCGTTGTGGAAATTTCTTCTCGCCGCGAGCCAGCCAAGCCGGCAGCTCGTGCAGCACGCTCCTCTGGCAAGCTGAAGGTCGCCGTCAATGGCGGCGCCCGTCCGCACAGCGCTGCCGCAGACGCGGGCTGGGAGGAATTCTAAATGCCGCGCGCAAAGCAAAAATCCGCCGGCGCTGGCCGCCGGCGGAAGGATGTTCCTGTGAAACCTCATGGGTCGAAGGCGGAAGCAGAAGCCGCAATGACTGCTGCGGAAGCAGTTGCCGTTGTCGTGTCTTGTCCGGACGAAGCCGTCGCCACAGATACGCCGCTGGTCGATTCGGATCAGGCGCCGCCCGCGCTGATGCTGCCGGATTGCCTCGATTCGTCGGCGGCCATCGAGATCAAGGAGATGCTCTTGGCGCAGCTGGGCAACTCGATTGTCGTCGATGCGAGCCAGGTTCGTCGCGTCGGCGTGCAATCGCTGCAAGTGCTCGTCGCCGCGGCCCGAACATGGCAGCGCAATGGTCATGGCTATCGGCTGGAAAATCCAAGTTCAGAATTTCTCGAGACGATCGCGCTCGTCGGACTGCCGCGCGAAGACCTGCTGCTCGAAGGAACACATCAATGACGCAAACGATACTCACGGTCGATGACTCGCGCACGATGCGCGACATGTTGAGAATGGCGCTCGCCGAAGCAGGTTTCAACGTCTTGCAAGCTGTCGACGGTGTCGATGGCCTCGAGGTTCTGCAGAGATCCACCCCCGATGTCATTGTAACGGACATCAACATGCCGAAGATGGACGGTTTCGGTCTCATTGAAGCTGTGCGTCAGGATAGTCGCTATCGCAAGGTGCCCATCCTCGTTCTGACGACAGAAAGCGACTCTGCGAAAAAGCTGCGCGCTAAGGAGGCCGGCGCGACAGGATGGATCGTCAAGCCGTTCGAACCGACGAAACTCATCGCCGCGATCCGGCGCGTTGCGGCTTAACGAGACGGGCGGGGGTGACAGCCGTGGATTCAATGGCAGCAATACGGCAGACCTTTTTTCAGGAGTGCGAAGAGCAGCTCTCCGAAATGGAAATGGGTTTGCTTGCAATGGACGAAGGCCGCACCGATTCCGAAACGGTGAATGCGGTTTTCCGTGCAGTGCACTCGATCAAAGGCGGCGCGGGTGCATTCAAACTCACCCAGCTCGTTCAGTTCGCGCATACGTTCGAAACCGCACTCGATCACGTTCGAAGCGGTAAACTTGCGCCTGCGCCGGAAGTGATGAAAATCATGCTCCGCGCGGCCGACGTGCTGGCCGATCTCGTCGAAGCATCGCGCGACGGCAGAGAAATCAATGAGGCGAGCTACGAAGCCGTTGCAACCGATGTCAAAGGGCTGACGCTCGTCGACGGTCAGGAAGAGGTGGAAGAGCCTATCGATTTCCAACCCACGGTGATCGATTTCGGACTTCCGGAAATTTCAATTGAGCCGACCCCGGAAATAACTGAGGCACCCTCTCACCAGTATCACATCAATTTCACGCCGCATCCTGAACTCTATGCGAACGCCAATGAGACCGTTCTCGTTCTGCGCGAATTGAATCGCCTCGGTACGATGGAAGCGGTTTGCGATGCTTCGACGTTGCCGAGTCTCGAGGATATCGATCCAAACGGCGCCTACTTCTCTTGGTCTATTCGACTGACGTCCGAGCACGACACCGCCGATGTGCGAGAGGTTTTCGAGTTCGTCGAGGGCGAAGCCGATCTCTCGATCGACAGCGACGGTCAGGCGGAAGTTTCCGATGCCGACGTCGCCGCGCTGCTCGCGATGGCTCTGGGGAATTCCCCGGCCACGGAAATGGTCGCGTCTGAAACCTCGACTGAGGCCAACGTGGCAGCAAATCAGGACGCGCCGGAGGCCACGCCCTCGGAAATACAGGCCGCGATAACGCCATCCGCAGAGGCTCCTAAGCAGGATACGAAAGCGGCAGCAGCCATCCCAACGCAGACGACGATACGAGTCGAATTCGATCGCGTCGATCGGCTCATCAACCTCGTGGGCGAACTCGTCATCAACCAGGCGATGCTTTCGCAACGTGTTATCGAGGCGAATTTCGCTGGATCCTCGTCGGTTGTCATCGGGCTTGAGGAGCTCGAGCAACTGACGCGCGAGATCCAGGAAAGCGTCATGGCGATCCGCGCTCAGCCGGTGAAGCCGCTGTTCCAGCGCATGTCGCGCATCGTTCGCGAGGTGGCGGATGCCACCGGTAAAGAGGTTCGTCTCAAGACCGAAGGCGAAGCGACCGAAGTCGACAAGACCGTCGTCGAGCGGCTGGCCGAGCCTTTGACGCACATGATTCGCAACGCGGTCGACCACGGCATCGAGTCACCCGAAGCACGCGCCGCCGCCGGCAAGCCCGCCGAAGGGAATGTCCGTCTTACAGCGGCGCACCGCTCCGGCCGGATCGTTATTGAGATTTCCGATGACGGTGCCGGCATCAATCGCCAGAAGGTGCGCGCGTCTGCGATCAAGAAGGGTTTGATCGCAGCAGATGCACAGCTTTCCGATAGCGATATCGATAATCTTTTGTTCCTGCCCGGCTTCTCGACGGCGTCCACGATCTCGAGTATTTCCGGCCGCGGTGTCGGCATGGATGTCGTGAAGCGCTCCATCCAGGCGCTCGGCGGGCGCATTTCGATTTCCTCGCGTCCTGGTCTCGGCTCGACATTCTCGATGAGTCTACCGCTGACGCTGGCGGTCCTCGACGGCATGGCGGTTTCCGTTGCCGGTCAAACGCTCGTCGTTCCGCTGACGGCAATCGTTGAAACGCTGAAGCCGAAGAAGGCCGACATTCATGCGCTTGGCGCTGAAGGCCGTGTGATGTCGATCCGCGACACGTTTGTGCCCCTGATCGACGTCGGAACGGAGCTCGGATTTCGCAATACGGCAACGCAACCGGAAAACAGCGTCGCGATCCTCGTCGAAACGGGGGGCGGTGCACGCAATGCGCTGCTCGTTGATTCGATCCAGGACCAGCGTCAGGTCGTTATCAAAAGCTTGGAAGCAAACTACGGCACTGTCGCCGGAATCGCGGCAGCGACCATCCTTGGAGATGGACGCGTCGCACTCATTCTCGACGTCGACGCGCTGGTGACGGGATCATTTGAAGATTCGCTGTCGGGCGAGCTTCGCTATGGAACGGGAGATTGAGGGTCGTGCAAGAGATCGGACCGGCAGCCAACGCTGCAAACAGTGAATTCGTAGCCTTTCGCGTCGGTGCGCAAGAGTTTTGCATCGATATCATGTGCGTGCGCGAGATCCGTGGCTGGACCGCGGCGACCCCGTTGCCGCATTCACCGCCATATGTCCGTGGCGTCATCAACCTGCGCGGCGCAGTCCTTCCCATTGTCGATCTTGCGATGCGCTTCGGACTGGGATTGACCGAGCCGACGCCACGCAGCGTTATCATCGTTGTTCATATTCATCAGCAGATCGTAGGTTTGCTCGTCGATGCCGTATCCGACATTCTGACCTCGTCCGAGGCTTCGATGCAGCCCACTCCGGACATTGCATCCGACATGGCAAAGACGTTCGTAAAAGGCGTCTACGCCGTGGATGGACGCATGATCAGCATTATAACGCTTGATAGCGTTCTGCCGATTAGTGCGAAGGCCGCGGCATGACATCCGCGCTCCAGCGTTCGTCAGCGAAATCAAGGGAAGCGCTCGTCACAGGCGAGTTCGCCTTCTCCGTTGCAGATTTTCGCGCGATCGCGGAGATCGCCAAGGCTGAGGCAGGTATCGACCTGGCTGAGTCAAAGGCGACGCTGGTTTATTCTCGCCTGGCAAAGCGATTGCGGAGCCTTGGCCTCGCGACGTTCGCTGAATACTGCGAAACGGTTCGGACTAACGAACAGGAACGCGGCAGCATGATCGCCGCGTTGACGACGAACGTAACGCGGTTTTTCAGAGAACCGCATCATTTCGAGCACCTCAGAAAGAATATTCTTGAACCTCAAGCCACCCACATTCGCAAGGGGGGCCGCCTCAGACTTTGGTCTTCCGCATGCTCCTCAGGTCAGGAGCCGTACTCGATGGCGCTTACCGTACTCTCGGTGTTTCCCGATGCGGCAAAGTTGGATATCCGAATTCTCGCAACGGACCTCAATCCGAATGTCGTCGCACACGGGAAACGAGGCCTGTATCGCAAAGAAGAGCTGGCCGAAGTACCTCAAGGCATGCGGGTCAAATGGCTTGAAACCGTGCCGGGCGATCCCGACAGCATGCGCGTCTCGGAAACCGCGCGCTCGCTCATTGCATTTCGCGAACTCAATCTGATGGGGAACTGGCCTTTCAAAGGGCCGTTCGATGCGATCTTCTGCCGGAACGTCGCCATCTACTTCGATCACGATACCCAGGGGATGATCTGGAGACGCCTGTCAAACCTTCTCGTTGACGATGGTGCTCTTTACATCGGGCATTCCGAGCGCGTGTCCGGGTCAGCATTGAAAGTCCTGAGAACCGACGGCGTTACCAGCTACCGGAAGAAAGGCGGCGCGCGCCAATGAAAAAGGTAAGGGTGCTGGTCGTCGACGATTCCTCCACGATGCGCGGTCTGATAGCGGCAGCGCTATCGCGCGATCCTGATATCGAAGTTGTGGGGCAGGCGGAAGATCCGCTGAAAGCCCGCCAGGCCATCAAGGCGCTCAATCCCGACGTCGTAACGCTCGATGTCGAGATGCCGAATATGAGCGGTCTTGAGTTCCTCGAAAAGATCATGAGGCTGCGGCCGATGCCGGTCATCATGGTGTCGACGCTGACGAGCCGCGGCGCCGAGGAGACGGTGCGAGCTCTCGAGATCGGCGCCGTCGATTGCATCGAAAAGCCAAGACCCGGCAACGATCATAATTTCGAAGAGCTTCCATTCAAGGTCAAGATTGCTGCATCGGCACGGGTGCGCCCGCTGAGCACGGAAGACGACAAGCAAAAGGTTGCCGCCGAGGCAAGGGCAGCACACGCTCACTATATGCCCGATGGACGCGTACTCGCGATCGGGGCATCGACAGGCGGCGTCGAAGCGCTGATTGAGCTGTTATCGCACTTCCCCGAAAATTGCCCGCCGACTGTTATCGCGCAGCACATGCCGGCTTCTTTCACGAAGAGCTTCGCGCATCGTCTTGATCGCGTCTGTCCGGCAAAGGTGCAGGAAGCCTCGACCGGATCGAAGCTGACGCCTGGACACATCTTCCTGGCCCCTGGCGGAACGCTGCACCTCGAGGTCTCCGGGGCGGGCGATCTGCATTGTCGCCTGCGGCCCGGCGATCGCGTTAACGGGCACTGTCCTTCGGTCGACGTTCTCTTCGAATCGGTAGCACGCGCCTGCGGCGCGCACGCCGTCGGCCTTATCCTGACCGGCATGGGGCGTGACGGTGCATCTGGATTGTTATCGATGCGCAAAGCAGGAGCTCGCACATTCGGCCAGAATGAATCGAGCTGCATCGTTTATGGGATGCCGAAGGCGGCGTTCGATATTGGTGCAGTAGAAAAGCAGTTACCACTCGACCGTCTCGCGGCGGCAATAATGTCAGAAACGTCAACGCTCAAGAAGCACTAAGGAGGCCAATAATGCCCTCAATGCAGCAATTATCGATCATGGTCGTCGACGATACGTCCGTCAGTCGCGCACTCCTGACCGACGGCCTTGATCAGATCGGCCTCAAGTCATTCAAAGTCGCCAAGGACGGCGAAGAAGCGCTGAAAATGATGATGACGGCTCCATGCCATCTCGTCATATCCGACTTCAACATGCCGAAAATCGATGGAATTCAGCTCCTGCGCGCGCTGCGTCAGCACGGCCCGACGAGCAAGATCGGTTTCATCCTGGTCACCGGCAAAGGCGACAAGGCTCTCATCGACGAAGGAAAGAAGTGGGGCCTGAACAACTTTCTCGCCAAGCCGTTCACTGTTCCGGCACTGAAGACCTGCATCGAGGCCGTGGTCGGTAAGCTGACATGACCTCGGCAATAAAAAGAGAGAACCGCGTCCACATCATTCAGGGTGAGTACTTCGTTACCGATGACAAGGACGTCATGGTGACGACCATCCTTGGCTCGTGTGTCGCTGCGTGCATTCGCGATCCCTTGGCGGGCGTCGGCGGCGTCAATCACTTTCTTTTGCCGGGCACGAACGGCCGGACGAAAGCGGGAGAGGCGGAACGTTTAGGCGTTCACCTCATGGAATTGCTTGTGAACGGTTTGCTGAAAGCCGGCGCGCGCCGCGATCGGCTCGAGGCTAAGCTCTTCGGTGGGGCCAGGACAGTCAAGAGTCACAACGATATTGGCAAGCACAACGCTGAATTTGCCGAGCGCTTTCTTCGGGACGAAGGCATCGCTTACGTCGGGGGCAGCACGGGCGGCTTGCAAGGGCGAAGGATTCAGTACTGGCCGGTCTCAGGACGTGCACGGCAAATTCTGCTTACAGGTACGGTGGAAATCGAACGACCAAGCGTCGCGCCGGCTCCGGCCGTCGTCAGCAACGCGGGCGAACTGGAACTGTTCTGAAACTACGAATGGAACGCGGGGCAAACATGAGCAGCGACGGAAAAAAACAGAACGACGGAACAGTCATGCTTGTCCCGATTCCCGAGGTCTTCGCGACTATAAGTCATGAAATCCGGATGCTGTCGGATGGTGTCAACGACCTGCAGGAATTAATCAGCAATCTGGTCGTTGCGGGCGCTTTTGGCGGTTCGCACTCGCTTTACGAGCTGCAGTCGCTGGATCACATCTCGCAAAGCCTCGACGCGATTTCCGACTATCTGGGCGGAGCTTCGAAGCTATCTTCTCAGGATTGGAAGATCGATGTCGCCGAAGCATCCCGGTCGGTGAAGCTTGCCGAACTCAGCGATCGCCTGAACGGCGTGAAGCGCGAAGAGACGACTCAAAGCAGTGCCGGGGACTTCGACGATTTCGCGCTGACCGGCTGAGGCCTCTCACGCGCCGACAAATTCGCGGGCTGCGTCGAGCGATACGAAACGCCGACGCCCGACGAGCGTGTCGATCTCGATAGATCCATCATCGTATTCCATGAACTCGCGCCCCGCGAGCGTTCCGCCGATGACGGGCTTTTTAGGGGGCGGGGCCGGAAGCGGCGCAGGCTCTTCCGGAGCCATTTCGCGCCGCTCCAACAGCGGGTTCTGACGGTCGCCGACACTCGAACCGATACGAACCGAATAGCGCCTGCGTTCGATCAACGGCAGAAGCTTCATTGCCACGGCAGCAATCAAGATGCTCTGCGCCACGGTCAGGGCCATGAGACGGTGAATCCAAACCGCGGGCGTATCGGAAAGCAATGCCGAGTAGCCCGTGACGAAAACGATGGCGGAGATGATGCCGAGGCCGGCCAAGACCGACAGCGCGGTGACGCTACTTGGCTTCGCCGGCCGGGAGGCCAGGATATCAGCACGCGCTTCATCGACGTGGCGCAAGTTTAACGCCGCGGCAGCTGCCGATTCACGCAGCACAGCCTCGAATGCATACCGATTATGGTGCGCGTTCATGGTTTCTCATCATGTCCTGTTTGGAGAGGTAGGTCCAACTGTCGATCATCACGTCTTTGACGACGTTGCGGCCAAGCCGTTCGTTCGCGCCTGAGACGATGTTTTCGGTCAGCTCTTTAAGCGCGTCCTTGCGGCCGGATTTGATGTCTTTTGGAGTTGTCTCGTAGATCAGCCGGAAGGCTTCGTCCGCCACAAACGCTTCCGGCTGAACCGAGCTTTCTTTGACCAGCTCCGAATCGGCCGTGAATTGGAGTCGCGTAACGACATATCCAAGAACTTGCCCGTCTAAAAGAATGGGAACGCTCACCATCGGCGTCTTCAGGATCTGCAGTTTCGTGTTCCCATCCTTGCTCGGTTCCGCGCTCAGCGACGATTTCCACGTGACGGCTCCATAGACACCGCCGACGGTCGAGAGACACGCAACGAGGCTGAGCAGGATCATCCGGATCACGGCGCATTCCTGTATGGGCCGATATTGCGCGTATAGGTGCCGTCGGATTCAGCATTCTGGATCGCTTCGGACAGCATGGCTGCGATCTCTTTGACGGCGTCAAGATGAAGCCGGATTTTGCGGAGGTTCACAGCAAGCTTTTCGCGGAACGCCGCGAGGCGGAGCTGCAGGTCGGCGTTGACGTCCGATTTCTGCAGCCGGCGAAGCGCCTGATTGAGATCGAGCAAACCCTGGCTTTTGCGGTCGTTCGACGTTTTGAAGTCGAACTTGAGAGACTTGCTTAGGGCTCCCGTCTCTTCGTCGAGATAGCCTTCGATGCGTGCAATGACGGAAAAAACAACTGCCCGGGCGGCTTCGGGATCCTGGATACCCGCGCGCGATGACGACGGCCGTCGTCCGTTGGTGGACGCAAGTCCGGCGAGCGGCGCGCCGGGAAGCGCCGAAACGGGGCCTTTTGTCTTCGCTCCGGGTGCAACGGCGCTCATTCTACTTTTCCTTGAGTCGATTCATTTCGGATTTGAGGATCATGTTTGCGATGCCGACCGTTCCGGTCTTCGACAGTGCCGTCGCAAGGGTATCGGCGTACATCGACCGCCACATCGTCCCGGATGTTCCTGCGCCGAACAACGTCTCGGAGTCCTTGGGCATAGACGCTTCGACCATCTGGCGCAGGTAGATCGCCTCGAATTGCTGGGCGACTTCTTTTGCCTTCTTGATCGCCTGTCCGCCGTCAGGTGAATTCGACGAGTCTGCGCTTGCGGCAGGCCGCGACGGCCGGACGGTTTGTCCAACCGTCCAGGTAGCCAGATCGGCAGCCGAGGTGCGAGGTACGGCAGGCATCGCTGAAATCATTTCGAACAGGGATGATCAGCTTAACTTGAACGCGGAGACTTACCCCGGCCTTGCGCGGCAATGGATTCCTGAAATTCGAGCAGAGCCTCAAGCTCCGCTAGCTCGCGTTTGCGGTCTTCTTCGCCCCTGGCTTCGGCGAGGAGACGAGTCGCGCTCCGGCCGCGGGCGGCCGCTTCCGCATATCGCTTGAGCGCGATTTCGTGTTCGCGCGACAACTGCTGTATGCGGCGCTCGAGGCGGCCGACACGGCTCGATAGAAGTGCGGTAAAAAGGCCGTTGATGGTCGAAGGATTTTCAAGGCTTCGGAGAATGTCGTCCTGAGCCGTGCGGAGCGAAGTCATTTCTTGCGTCAATTCGCTGACACGGACACGTTCCACGGTCTCAAGGTCATGAAACACATCCACGAGGCGACGCAGCTTTTTTGTGGCTCTAGCCATGTTGTCCCAGCGTTGCGATGGCCTGCGTCACGAGAGATGAGAAAATGCTGAGAATGCCGCTATCGATCTGCAGCAGAATGACAAGACCGCCAAGCACAACGAACGGCGTCGATACGAAGTAGGATGGGATCTGAGGCACCATCTTGTTGAGGAAACCAAACGCGAGGTTGACCATCACCGAATAGACGATGAGCGCCGCGCTAAGCTGCAAGGTGAGCTTGAATGCGGAGCCGAACGTCGAAACGATCATCGAAAGGTTGGGAGGCGTCGCGAACTGCGATCCAACCTTCAGAACCTCATACGAGTTCTGAAGCATCTTGATGATGGCCACGTGCAAATTGGAGATGAAGAAGAGAACGACGGCAGGCGTCGTTACGAGTGCCGAATAAGGGGTCGAAGGGTCATTCCCATCGATTGCATGCGAGAAGGCGGATCCGTACCCGGCGAGGTTCGCCATTCCGATGGCCGCAAACTCGAGTGCGAGATAGAAGATGCGCACGATAAAGCCGAGAAAGAGCCCAGCCAGACTTTCGGTGACGATGATCGAGAGCAGGCCATCGGCCGGACCGGCCGTAACGGGCCGGACGTCGTCGTAAACGAGCGGCATGATTGCGAGCGCGATGGCAATCGCGACGAAGAGGCGAAGCTGAACAGGGATACGATCACTCGAAAAGCCTGGCAGCACCATGAAGCACCCGCCAACACGGCAAAACACGATAAGCGGCACGAGAATCGTTTGCTGCGTCAGCTCGCTCATGAAACAGAGCCGAGCGACTGGATTTGCACGCCGCGGCTGATCTCGAGATGCGAGAGGACCGGCAGCGTGCCGTAAAGCCGTTCGGTGACCGTATGAACATAGGGCCGCGTTTCGGCTGCCGTCACGAGAACGAACTGGTGGCCGGCATCCATGAGAGGCTGGACAACGCGGGCAAGATCGCCGCCGAACTGCTCAATGAGGCGTGGATCGATGTCGAACTCTATAACCTCGCCCTTGGCGTCGCGCCGCAAGGCCTGATGGAACGCAACTTCCCATTTGTTTCCAAGCCGAACGATCTTCAGATAATTATTATCGCTGAGATCGCCACAGATTTGCGAGGCAAGTCGCATCCGCACGTGCTCGGTGATTTGCTCGGCTTTGCGCGAGAACGGCGCGATTTCTGCGACCGCTTCAAGGATGAGATGCAGGTTGCGAATGGAAATTCGTTCCGCAAGCAGCATCTTCAGAACGCCTTGAAGTCCCGAATACGAAATTTGCGACGGGCAGATTTCTTCGAGCAGCTTGCGGTACTCGGGATCGAGCCGATCAAGAAGCGAGCGCAAGTCGCGATAGGACAAGAGCTGCGCAAGGCTGTTGCGGATGACTTCGGCGACGTGCGTCAGAAGCACGGAAGTATTTTCGACCGGCACGAAGCCGTCGCGCTTCAACGCGTTCGTGAAGATATCGGGGACCCAGACTGCCTTCATGCCAAAGGCCGGTTCCCGCGTCTCATCTCCGGGCGTCTCGGGTTTCGGACCATCGCCGATGACGACCAGCACGTCGCCAAGACGAAGCTCAGCGCTGGCGACGACGGTGCCGTGCACCTTGATCTGATAGCTTTTCGACGGAACCGAAAGATCTTCCGCCAGCTTGATCTCCGGAACGACGAAGCCATATTGTTTCGCGAACTTGCGGCGCATCTTCGCGACGCGCTGCGGCAGATCGCTCGTCGGACGCATCAGCACCGTAGAAATCTGCTTCCCGAAGCAGATTTCGATTTCCGTCGTCTTGAGTTGATCGCGAATGGATTGCCGCGATTGTTCTTCCGGTGAGAGAGCTTGATTGGCCGACTTCGCCGTTGCGGCCGCGCGCGCCCCTGCTTCCTTCTGGCGTGTGAGGCCGATGCTGATGAATGTCAGTATGCCGCCGATGGCAGCGAACGGCAGCAAAGGCAGTCCGGGAGCCGTCGCGAGAACGGCCATGACGCCGCCTGCAAGCATCAGTGCTCGGGGATAGTTGCCGAACTGATTGATGATGATGCCTTCGGTCGATCCTTGCGTACCGCCTTTGGAGACGAGCAGGCCGGCCGCGAGAGACACGATCAACGCCGGCATCTGGGTGACAAGACCGTCGCCGACCGAGAGCTTGACGAAAGTATCGAGCGCCCGCTCGAACGGCAGATCATGACGCGTCACGCCGATGATCACGCCGCCGAAGATATTGACCGCCGTGATGATGAGGCCTGCAATCGCGTCGCCGCGAACGAACTTCGAGGCGCCGTCCATCGCGCCGAAAAACTGGCTTTCTTCTTCGAGTTCCCTGCGTCGTCGGATGGCTTCCTTTTCGTCGATGGCACCGGATGACAGGTCGGCGTCGACGGCCATCTGCTTGCCGGGCAGTGAATCGAGTGTGAACCGCGCGCCGACTTCAGCGATACGGGTGGCACCCTTGGTGATGACGACGAAATTGACGGTGACGAGAATGATGAAGACGATGATGCCGATGACGAAATCGCCACCCATCACGAACTGCGCAAACCCCGCGATGACGTGTCCCGCGGCTGTTGGACCGTCGGCGCCTTGAGAAAGAATGAGACGCGTCGTTGCAACGTTGAGCGCGAGCCGTAGCAGCGTCGCGATCAGAAGGACGGTCGGAAACGCGGAGAATTCCAACGGGCGCCGGATCCACAATGCAACCATCAGAATGACGATTGCGAGCGCGATCGAGAGTGCAAGCCCCATGTCGATCATGAACGAAGGCAGCGGCAGGAAGAGGATCGTCAAGATAGCGACGACGCCGACTGCCAGGCCCGCATCGCGCTGGCCTAATACGAGTCCGACGCCGCCGTCTGCGGTTTTCGTTGCTGCCATAAACAAGGTCCCCGGTGCGCTGCGTCGGCAAGCTTGCAATTCGAAGCTTGCGCGAGGTCGTCACCGGGCGAAAAACCGGACCCTGAAGAGGTCCCTGCTGCCGATTCGCCTCACCAATCAGGGCATTGGCGCCGATAAGTATCAGCAACCAACCGCGAGACGGTCGTTACAACTCGCACGTTGATGGCAAGCCCGAGCAGCTTGCGCAGAGGGCAGGTCAGCCCACAGTCTGCCCGGCAGGACATTTGCGGCGGCCGATACCCGTGTACGCAATCCCAAGGTTTCGAACGGATGTCGGGTCCAGAACATTACGGAGATCGACGATCGTGCTGCCGGCCATGCGCGATTTGATCGCCTCGAGATCCAGCGCACGAAATTCGTTCCACTCGGTCACGATGACGAGAACGTCCGCCTTGTTGGCGGCCTCCTCCGCACTTTCACACCACGTAACACCGGGAAGCAGCGGCTCCGCTTGCCGGCGGCCCTGCGGATCGCAAGCCCTAACCGTCGCGCCGCGTTCTTGCAGCATCGGCACGATCAGCAGGCTCGGGGCGTCGCGCATGTCGTCGGTGTTCGGCTTGAAGGTGACGCCGAGTACCGCGATGGTTTTGTCGCGAACCGATCCACCCGCGGCCGCTTCAATGCGCACCGCCATGGCGAGCTTGCGCTCATGGTTCACGCGTTCGACCTGCTCGATGATGGACACGGGAGACCGTGCTTCACGGGCCGTGCGGATGAGCGCCGAAACGTCCTTGGGAAAGCACGAGCCGCCGTAGCCCGGGCCCGGATGCAGAAATTTGTCGCCGATGCGCCGGTCCCTGCCGATCGCAGATGCAACCTCCTGCACATCGGCGCCGACAGCCTCGCAGACGTCCGCGATTTCGTTGATGAAGCTGATCTTCAGCGCCAGGAACGCATTGGCCGCATATTTCGCGAGTTCCGCCGATTCGCGCTCGACGAACATGACGGGAGAGCCCCGCAGCGCCAACGGTTTGTACAAGCGTTCCATGACCTCGCGGCCGCGAGGATCGTCGGTGCCGACAAGCACGCGGTCGGGATGCGTGAAGTCCTGAATTGCGGAGCCTTCGCGTAGAAATTCCGGGTTCGAGCAGACCGCAACGTCCGCATCCGGGCATTTGGCTTTAAGCCGGCGTTCGATCTCGCGGCTTGTGCCCACGGGAACCGTCGACTTCGTCGTTATGACGGTGAAGCCGTCGAGATATTGCGCGGCTTCTTCGACAGCCGAGAAGACGTAGGAAAGATCGGCATAGCCGTCGCCCCGCCGCATCGGTGTTCCGACAGCGAGGAATACGACGTCAGCGTTTTCAACCGCCGTCTTGAGATCGTCCGTGAAAACCAATCGGCCGGCCCTGACGTTGCGCTCCATCAGCGCTTCGAGACCGGGCTCATAGATCGGAGATTGGCCCGCTTTGAGCGCCGCCAGCCGGTTCGGGTCCTTATCGACGCACGTAACAGTCCAGCCGAAATCCGAAAAACAGGCCGCCGAAACGAGCCCGACGTAGCCCGCTCCGATCATGCAAATCTTCATAGATCCCCCTCGGGCGATTGGAAATTCGTCTTGCAACAACGGCTTAGTGTGAGGAGGGTTCCTCGCTGGACAACCGGTCGCATCAGGCGGGCAATTTCATTCTGAGATTTCCTTCAGAATGGAGATGAAAAGCAATCCAATTCTTCTTCTTTTACTTTGGGTACCCACTGCGCTTTTCTTGGTCTTGCCGACGCGCGATTGCGTCGGCCGCGGTGATTTCGGAAGCGACTTGCGCCGCGTCATCAAACGCTAAGCCCTACGCCAAGTCGTAGGCTCCGCACTGTGGAGACCGCTATGGATTGTCTGATCATAAATCGCCTGGACGCGCCAACCAAAACTTTGATCGGTCTTGCGCCGATGCTCTGTTGTTGCGGCTGCCGAGCCGGTAAGCGCCTTTAAGGCCATCCAACCCCAACAATTCGAATATCAGAGGATGTCGGCTTCTATGCCGACAATAGATGAATCATGTCCAAATCTTACGTTATCGAGGTCGGAGACGACCAGGCAGGAATTATCATTCGCGAAGACGGTGAGAGCGAGTATCGCTTTCATGCGGCACTTCGGAGCTATCACGCGCTTGAAGGGCGTCGTTTTGCGAATGCCCTATTAGCCGAGCGCGCCGCCATTGCCCACGCCGTAAGCCGTAGACGTCGCCGTCATTCGGGATTTGCTTTGGAGGGCGTATCGCCATGACCGAACGCTACAGCTACTTCCTGAGGCTGCGCGGGCAACCGAAGCGGATCAAAACGCGGGTCTCCCGCGAAGCTTATGTTCTCTCACGCAGAGAGAAGGGCACGCCAGACAAGAGGCCCGTATGGGATCCGATACCTGCGGTCGCAGCGATCGGACCGGCGGCGGACTTCTAGCATCCGTATCCAACTCACGCCCTGGACCTGATCGCTCGCCGACCGCCGACCAGGAACCTCAAAACCGGCGCTCGCGAGCGCCGGTTTTTTTTAAGCCCACAACATATCCGCCGCAGCCTCGGGCCCGCCTTGACACCGGACGGGCCGGTAGACGATTGAGCTACTTCGGCATTCCGGGAGGATCTCGCATGGGCGATCATTTCTGGCCGGCTCTATATCCCGGCATCATCGTCGGGCTCCTTTATGGCCTTTCATTGCGGGGCCTGCCGAACATTGTGCTCGGTGCACTTGGAGGCCTCATCGGCTCAGCACTTGCCTATTGGGTTTTGGTAACGGCCGGTCTTAACGAAGGTCTTCCTTCGGTTGCCGGCATGGTCGTGCTCGCATTGCTCGGCGCTTACGCCGCAACGTCTATTTTTGCGCGCTTATCGAAGACACCGCCGACTGGTGGCTGAAGTTCAAAACGCAACGCGCACTTGCTGTGTCACGCATCTGTCGCCGATCCGTCGTCGAAATTTCATCAAATCCTGAAATTCAGCGATAGCTCTTGCGACGGAGGGACAATGGCCGGCTTAGCGACGGCAGCTTTAATCTTTTGCGCGCTGGCAACGGCAATGCATCTCGTCACGATAGCGCTCGTGCTTTTGCGTGTTCTCTCGCGCAGAAGACCGCGTAAATCAACATCGGTACCGGTCAGCATTATCCGACCCGTCTGCGGCATCGATCATTTCGATACGCTGACGCTGCGCTCGACGTTCGAGCTTCGTAATGAGTCCTACGAAATCATTTTCTGTGCCGCTCACGAAAGTGACCCGGCTGTACCGCTCGTGCGCAGGCTGATTGCAGAATATCCACAGATACATGCAACGCTACTCATCGGCGACGACAGGCAGACGAGCAATCCAAAGCTGAACAACGTCGTCAAAGGTTGGGAAGCTGCGCGTTATCCTTGGATCGTGCTTGCCGACAATAATGTGTTGATGCCGCCGGACTACCTCGACGATCTGTTTGCGAGCTTTGGGCCGGGCGTCGGACTTGTGTGCTCGCCGCCTGTCGGCAGTCATCCAATCGGGTTTCGGGCCGAGCTCGAATGCGCATTTCTCAACACCTACCAGGCGCGCTGGCAGTCGGCGGCAGACGCGATCGGCTTCGGGTTTGCGCAAGGTAAGTCGATGCTTTGGCGGCGTGATATTCTCGATGCCGTGGGGGGCATTGAAGCGCTGGGCCGTGAAATCGCCGAGGACGCCGCTGCGACGAAGATCGTGCGTGCACGTGGCCTGAGTGTGCGTCTCGTCGATCGGCCCTTCGAGCAGCCGTTGGGGCCACGCAAACTACGTCAGGTTTGGGATCGGCAGGTGCGTTGGGCACGCCTGAGGCGCGCGACGTTCCAGATCTTTTATGTACCCGAAGTTTTCGCCGGGAGTTTCTTTCCGATCTTGGCAGGCGTCGCCGCGGCGACAAGCTTCGACGTCGATCCGATCATAGCTTTCTCCGCGCTCGCAGCCATTTGGTTCGGCGCCGAAGCCGTGTTGGCGCGAACTGCTGGGTGGCATCTCAGCGTGCTGTCTCCACTTTCTTGGATCGCACGCGACCTGCTGCTGCCTGTGCTGTGGCTCGAAGGATGGTCGGGCGACACGTTCGTCTGGCGTGGCAACGATATGAGCGTCGCGAAAAGCCGCGAGATGTCTCAGCCTCATCCCGCCATGCATTAGCAAAAACCGGCGACGTAAACAGACCCCCCGGAGGCCGAGAGCGCTTCGGGCGGCCTTGCCGGGGACGATAAGTTTACTTGCCTATCGCGACGTCCGCGTCTGCATTCACTTTCAATCCGACCGTGCGCCCCTCGAAGCCCGCGGCATCGAAATATTTGGTGTCGCCAACCGTTTGATAATTGAGGATCGTCCGCAATCCTGACGCGGACGGCGCGGAAGCAAGTGTCTTGCGCTCGAATTGCGGCACCGTTCCGTCTCGAAATGCTTCAACCAACGGTCGGCCGACGAGTTTGCCGTGGCTCTCGGGCAGCAAACCCAGAATGGCCAAGATCGTTTTGCCGATGTCGGCGTTGCTCGCAGGCGCAGGACTAATAAATCCTTCTTTGAAGTCCGGACCGAATGCCGCCATGAAATTTTCCGTATCGGCGCGGCTGAAACTCCCGTGCATGCCTTGGCCCTGCTGCAGGCCGGTGTCGGCAATTTCGACGGCGCACATCGCCGGTTTCGCGCAACCTGTCGCCGTGCTCTTGAAATTGACGATGATCGACGGCCTGAGGCCCAGGGACGAGCCGCTGAGATTGACCGCTGAGAGCGGCAACGATCCGGCAAACGAACCGAGCGCATCGTCGACGAAAAGACCGCTCACATAGTCCTGCGCGAGCAGCGCTTCGATGGTTTTCTGCACCAGTGCGCGATCTTCGCTTGGCACATAAATAAAGTCCGATCCCCCATTGGCGGCGACGATCAACTGCGGAGCGGCCGGATCGTCACCGATCAACCCGCTTGCATTGTGAGGATGTTGCCCTTCACCGATACGAGCATTTTCTTTCTCAGGATCCCACAGCGGCAGGTTCAAAGCGGTCGCGAGGTCGATGGCGAGAAAGCCGGGAGGCAAATACGAGGCCGGGACGTCAGCGTAAGTCGCCTTGGCGGCCGGACTTGTCGCGCTCTGCTTCGATATGGTCGAGAATCCGTGATCGGCGGAAACGATGATGTCGGTCGTCGCGGCCAATCCGAGCGTATCGAGCGTTGTGCGGATTGCCGCGAGATTGGCGTCGGCGTTCCGGATTGCGGCAAGCGACGTCGGGCCGTTGATGCCGGGTTCGAGCTTCAAAAAGCTGTCACCTTGGTTATGCTGCGTTCCATCCGGATCGCGCGACCAGAACACAACGAGGAACGGCTTTCCGTCATTCTTGAATTTTGGAAGGACGACCTTGGTCAGCACGTCGGCGAAGTAAGCCTGCTGCGTGATATTCGCCACATTCGTTCCCGGTTCCTGCGCATTGCCGTGCTTGCCGTTATCCCCACGCGACGACGCGACGACAGGAAGGTTCTCCGCTTTCAACGCATCGTTGAGCCAAGGCGCGAGCGGTATCCCGGCTTGTGATCCCGTGGCATCGTCTATGATGACGCTTTCGCCCCCATCGCGCGATGTATGATCGAAGACGAGTGTCGGCCCAAGCTTTCCGATGGCCGCCGTGTTGAAACCCGTGCGATGGGCGACGTGGAGAACGGTTTCCTCGTCGATGAAGTTTCCGGAAAAGTGTTCATCGATGTCACCGATGACGCCGTCATTTTCGATGAAGGCAATGCGCGCGGATTTTGCAGATTTGATCGGAAAACCGGCATAAAGAACATTCCCGAAAATGCTGGTATCGCCGAGGTAATGCCCCGTCGCCATGCCGCTCGAATTGGGCATTGTGAACGTCGGAAACAGAGAATGACTGTTCGCGAAATTGACTCCCTTGTCGCGAATTTCCGCGATTGCTGGCGCGGTGTCCGCCGTCACACTCCCGGCCCGCAGGCCATCGGGAACAAACAGAATGACGTTATGCCGGGGGCCGTCCGCCAAGGCGGGCGAAATGTCTGCGAGCGCCGCAAAAAACACCCACAAGCAAAATCGCAATATCATCGCATTCAACTCCTTCGAGATCGCCAAACCACGTATGACGCTTGGGCGACAGTCTCGTGACAGGCGGCTCACGTTGAAACTCCGCGTATATTGCGGCGCAACGTCGAAGCCCAGTCTATCTAACGAAGGAAATGTGCGCGCCGATGACGGAGATGCAATATCTCAGTTCTGGGTTTCAATCGCGATCGCTGTCGCCTCGCCGCCGCCGATGCAGGCCGACGCGATACCCTTCGCCAACCCGCGGTTTTTAAGCGCGTGGAGCAGCGTCACGATCAGCCGTGCGCCGGTAGCACCGATCGGATGACCAAGAGCGCAGGCACCGCCGTTGACGTTCAAACGATCACGCGCGATTGCCAGCTCCTTCTGTGCCGCCATGGCAACCACGGCGAACGCCTCGTTGATCTCGTAAAGATCAACGTCTTTTGCATCCCAGCCGGCTTTGGCAAGAACTTTGCGAATCGCTGGAATCGGTGCTGTGGTGAACCATGCGGGTTCCTGGCTGTGCGTCGCGTGCGCGCGTATCGTCGCGAGAATGGGCAAGTGATCCCGATCCGCGACTGAGCGTCGGGTCAAGACGAGTGCTGCGGCGCCGTCGGCATTCGCGGAGGAACTCGCGGCAGTGATCGTGCCGTTCGGCCGGAACGCAGGGCGAAGCTTGGAGACTTTTTCGGACGAGACCTTCATCGGGTTCTCGTCATCGGCGACAACCCTGTCTCCGTCCTTGGCAGTGATCGTTATCGGCGCGATTTCCGACCTGAATGAACCTGACCGGATCGCTTCTCGAGCTCGGGTCAGCGTTTCCGTCGCGAACGCATCCTGGTCGGCGCGCGTGAACTGGTACGCCTCCGCCGTCGCCTCACCGAAGTCACCCATGCTGCGGCCCTGCTCGTACGCGTCTTCGAGTCCGTCGAGCAGCATATGATCAATGATACGATCGTGTCCGGCGCGATATCCGCTCCGCGCCTTCGACAAGAGGTATGGCGCGTTCGACATCGATTCCATGCCGCCGGCAACGATGATGTCCGCGGAGTGTGCAGCCAGCAGGTCGTGGGCGAGAAACGTCGCCTTCATGCCGGAGCCGCACACCTTGTTGATCGTCGAAGCCCCGGTTGAGTCCGGCAGCCCGGCCGCTCTCGCCGCCTGCCGGGCAGGAGCCTGTCCTTGTCCGGCCGTCAGGACGTTGCCGAATAGAACCTCGTCGATTTTCTCTGCAGCTATTCCGGCCCGTTCGATGGCGGCGAGAATGGCATGAGCCCCGAGTCTGGAAGCCGGAAAAGACGCAAGATCGCCTTGGAATCGCCCAAGCGGGGTCCTGATGGCCGACGCGATCACGATGGGGTCTGAGATGCTCATCAAAGACGGCTCCGTTTGGGGAATATATGATGACTATCATATTATATGATGAGCATAATGCAAGGGCGAGGCCGACTTTGCCTCTGCCAATGTTTGACGCACCCTTCGCAAGCCGGCTGGTGCGTCACCAATAAAATGGAGAAGGAAGATGCCCCGCGTATCGCGCAAAGAAGCCGAGCAGCACAGAGAGGATGTTGTCGAGGTCGCATCCCGGCTATTCCGCGAGCATGGCATCCACGGCGTAAGCGTCCCTGCCCTTATGGCCGAGGCGGGGCTGACCCACGGCGGCTTCTATGGACATTTCAAATCCAAGGAAGCGCTCGCGGCAGAGGCATGCACTCGCGCTTTCGATGAGAAGCGCGAGGAATACGAAAGCATTGCTGCGCGGCACGGTAGCGACCACGGTGCGGCGCGGGTCGAATTCGTCAAGCGCTATACCGGAAAAAATCACCGCGATGCTATGGGGCTCGGATGCCCCGTGGCAGGCATGTGCGGAGATGTTGCGAGGGACGAGGGGAAGACTCCTCTGCGCGGCGTGTTCGCCGCTGGCATTGCGATGATGGCGGAGAAACTCCAGGTTCTGCTGTCTCCGCGGAAAAAAGCGCTCGCACGCGACGAGACGCTGGCGCAGATCGCGATGCTCGTTGGAGGATTAATGCTTGCGCGCTCGACGAAGGGACACGCAGTTTCCGAAGAGATCTTGCATGCGGTCCGCGCCTCGCTTCTTAAGCACTGATTAGCCATCGCAAGATACCCCATCGACAATCGCAGCGACGAGGAGCTAACTAAATCCGTTGGGCCGAAGGAACTATTATCTTCGGTTCGCATCCAAGCTATGACGGTCGCCATCATTCGGCGGACGGAAATCGGATAGGCCGCGAGCGTTGCGCGGCTCGGAGATGCAATGGCGGAGATCGCGACCAGTATCCGGAGACGGATCGCGGCGTTCGGCTTCAGCCTCTTTGCCAATGAAGCGGTCGGCGCCCCGAGCCTTAAGGAATGGCCGCCATGACCGCAGAGGGAATCGTTACGCTTCCCAGCTCATACGCGCCGGCGGAGACATTGGATCGGTTGGCCGCTGCCGTCGCCAGCCACGGGATGGTGGTGATCGCGCGCATCGACCATGCGGGTGCGGCGGCCAAAGTCGGCATGGAGCTGCGTCCGACCGAACTGCTGATATTCGGCAACCCGCGCGCCGGTACGCCGCTGATGCAGTCCTCGCAGCTCATCGGGATCGACTTGCCGCTAAGGGCATTAGCCTGGCAGGACGAATCGCAGGCGTCGTGGCTGTCCTACGTCGATCCGGTTTGGCTCGCGAATAGATTCGGCATCGCGGCCGCAGCACAAAAAACGATCGACCAGATGGTTTCGGTTCTCAGGGCGGTAGCCGCGGAGGCGACAGCGTGAACACAAAAAATTGCACGAAGAACGGTCGCATATGGAGCGATTAATGAGAATGCGCGTTATGTCAGCGCCACGTTCCCAGAATTGAGCAGGCACCCTTACGACGATCCCCCGTAGTCAACCCAGAGTAAGGAAGACGCATATGAAGCCAGAATCCGTAAAGACCCGGCGCAAGGCTCCCCTCGATACGCCTTCAATTTTTTCAGACAACGCGATCAAGGACATTGCCGGCGCATTGACTATTCTTCTTGCCGATGTATTCGCGGTCTATGTGAAGACGAAGAACTTCCACTGGCACATGTCGGGTCCGCACTTTCGCGACTATCACTTGCTCCTCGACGAGCAGGGTACGCAGATCTTCAACATGACGGACGATATCGCCGAGCGAGCACGCAAGGTCGGCGGCACGACGCTCCGCTCGACCGGTCAGATCGGCAAGCTGCAGCGCATCCTCGACAACGACGCCGACTATGTCACGCCAGAAGACATGCTGTCGGAATTGAGGGACGACAACATGCAGCTCGTTCGCTGGATGCAGGAAGTCCACGAGCTTTGCGATGAACATAATGACGTCGCCACAGCCAGTCTTCTTGAAAACTGGATCGATGAGACCGAACGCCGAGTCTGGTTCCTCTTTGAGACGACACGGCAAGCGCGCGAAGAAGCATAAAGCAACACTATAATCCGGAGATCGAGATGTCATCGAATGAGCAGCAGCTGTCTGGTCCAGATTTCACGCGCGGCATCCCCGCGTCGGACATTTCGGATGGCAGTATGCTGCTCGGTCACGTCAACGGCGAGGCGGTTTTGCTGGCGAAACGAGGTGCCGAGCTCTTCGCGATCGGCGCCACGTGCACCCACTATAATGGGCCGCTCGCCGAAGGCTTGATGGTGGACGATACGGTACGATGCCCTTGGCACCACGCCTGCTTCAGCCTCCGAACCGGCGAAGCCGTACGCGCGCCGGCGCTCAATCCGGTACCCTGCTTCAGGATCGAGGAAAGCGGTTCGACGATCTTCGTTCGCGAGAAAATCGAGAAGGCTCCGGCGCAGCAGGTGAAGCCAGACAGTCATATTCGCTCAATCGTGATTGTTGGTGGCGGTGCCGCCGGCAACGCGGCAGCTGAAATGCTGCGTCGGCAAGGCTTCAAAGGCAGTGTGACGATGCTGAGCGCGGACGACTCGCTGCCTTATGACCGGCCTAATTTGTCGAAGGATTATCTGGCGGGAAACGCTTCCGAAGATTGGATCCCGCTGCGCACACCTGATTTTTACAAGGAACAGAATATCGACGTGCACCTCAATGCCCGCGTTGCATCAATCGATACGGTAGAGCGCGAAGTCGCTCTTGCGGACGGAAGCCACATCACCTTCGACGCACTTCTATTGGCAACAGGCGCGGACCCCATTCGCCTTGATATTCCAGGCGCGGACCTCCCGCACGTTCACTATCTCCGCACGCTCGACGATAGCCGCGCGCTCATTTCGAAGACGAAAGATGCAAAGCGGGTCGTCGTCATCGGCGCGAGCTTCATCGGACTTGAAACAGCGGCATCGCTACGTGCACGCGACATCGAGGTCCATGTCGTCGGCCCACAGTCCCGGCCGCTCGAGCGCGTCCTCGGTGCTGAACTCGGGGATATGGTGAAAGCCATTCACGAAGAGCACGGCGTCGTATTCCACTTCGGAACCACAGCCACAGCGATCGACAACGACACGGTAACCTTGAAGTCAGGCGAAAAGCTTGCCGCCGATCTCGTTGTTGCCGGCATTGGTGTTCGCCCGGACATTGGACTTGCGAAGACGGCGGGCATCACGGTGGATAACGGCATAATCGTGGATCAATACCTGCAAACGAGCGTCCCGGGAATTTACGCCGCAGGCGATATCGCGCGCTGGCCGGATCCTCATAGCGGCGGTCCGATCCGTGTCGAGCATTGGGCCGTAGCCGAGCGCCAGGGACAGACGGCGGCAATCAACATGCTCGGCGGACGGCAGCCATTTGATGCCGTGCCGTTCTTTTGGAGTCAGCATTTCGATGTAACGGTCTCCTACGTCGGGCACGCGGAGAAATGGGATAAGATCGAGATCGACGGCAATCCGGCCGCGCGTGATTGCAAGGTGACCTACCTTCAAAATGGTCGAAGGCTGGCCGTCGCGACCGTATCGCGCGATCTTGAAAGTCTCCGTGCCGAAGCCGAACTCGAACGCTCGTAAGGCTCAGCGCATGCTCGTTGTTCGATTGGAAGAGAACGCCGCATAGGGTTCGGGTCTCTGTATCTGGAACGCGTCGTCGGTGGTCGTGTACCACCCGCGGCCGTGCATGCGCCCGATCAGATGCAAGGCAGGCGTATCGATGTAGTGTTTCTCGGGATCGAGCACGAATGCGTCCGAGACACGCCCCTGTACGATCTCGCCAAGAACAATGAGCTGGCTTGGCGCGACCTCTACGGGCGTGTGCAGTCGGCATTCGAACGCGATAGGACAGATCGCAATCCGCTCGGGCTTCACCTTCACTGAAGGCACGGTTTCGAGGTTTGCCAGCGAAAGCTCATCTACGTCAGAGGGCGCATCGATTGACGTCAGGTTCATGGTCTCTGCGGCGGAACGCGGCACGAGATTGACGACGAACTCCCGCGTATCGAGAATGTTGCGGGCACTGTCCTTCATCGAGCCGTCGGCATTGGCTTGAATTCCGATTGCGACGATCGGCGGCGTCTTGCTCATTGCGTTGAAAAAACTGAACGGCGCCGCATTGCGGACGCCGTTCTTAGAAAGTGTCGTAACCCAGGCGATGGGCCGCGGCACGATCGTACTCGTCAGGATTTTGTAGCGATCGTTGGCCGCGAGCCATTCGAAGTCGAACTCCATATCATCACCTGTCGGTCGGCGCTCCTATGCGGCGCAGGATCTTTTTGACGTGGTCGATCTCATCCTGCACGATAGTGTGGCCCATGCCCGGATATATTTTCTCGGTCACGTCGCCGCCGAGCGCTCTGAGCACGTCCGTCGATTCATGGACTCGCGCTAGAGGAATGTGAGAATCGACATCGCTGCATCCCAGGAACACCGGCGTTCCCGCAAGCGCGCCCGTATAATTCCGCGGGGTGCCCTCGGGTCCGATCAAACCACCGCTCAACCCGACAACGCCGCCGTAGCGCCGCGCGTTGCGAGCCGCGAATTCAAGCGCGAGGCACGCCCCTTGGGAGAATCCCAAAAGGACAACGCGCTCGGCCGGTATGCCCTGCTGCCCAAGATCATCGACGACGTGTGCGAGCGTACTCAACGCATTGCTGAGATGCGGCTCGTTCAGCATCGTCGGAGCCATGAACGAGTGTGGATACCAGCTTCCCGAAGGCGCCTGCGGGACGATGTAAGCCAAGTCCGGAGCCGCGAACGCATCGGCCAGACCGAGCATGCTCTCGGCACTCGCACCGCGTCCGTGCACCAGAACCACGGCCGCGCGGGCAGCGCCGATGGGTGCGCCCGCGCGGATGACGTCAGTTGTCAACGTCGTCATGCTGCCTGCTCCAAAGGTTGCAGGATCGCTTCGATCTCCTGCCGCTGGCTTTCAAGGAACGCAGGCAATTTCAACGCCTGTCCCAAGGAGGCCACCGGTTCGTCGATCGCGAATCCCGGTTCATCGGTCGCAATCTCGAAGATCACACCGCCCGGCTCGCGGAAGTAGATCGAACGGAAATAGTTGCGATCGATCTGTTCCGTCGCGTGCAGGCGATGACCTTCAACGAGCTTACGGCGCATTTCGGCCTGCGCTTCGTCCGTCGCAGCGCGGAACGCGATGTGATGGACGGAGCCTCGACCCATGTTGCCAGCCAAAAAGCCTTTGGCTTCGCGGATCTCGATGACGCCGCCAGCCGCGGTGCCGTCCGCTACGAAGCGCGTGACGGGACCTTCGGTGCCGGCCTCACGGAAGCCGAGAACGTCTGTCAAGATAGCTGCGGTCCGCTTTCCTTCTTCGAGCAGGAGTCTGACGCCGTGAAAGCCGCGCACGACGTGCTCGGCGGGAATTCCGCCTCCTTGCCATGCAGCTTCATTCTCGGCATCGGCAACGCCAACAAGAGCCAGACTCATGCCGTCCGGATCGGTGAAGCTCAGGACGGACTGCCCGAAGCGCTTCTCGATAGCCTCGTGCGGCACGCCCTTTTCGACAAAGCGATGCGCCCAATAGCCGATCGCATTTTCGGGAATGCGAAACATCGTCTGCTGCGCAAGGCCGACGCCTGCTCTCCCTTTCGGCGCATGCCCCCATGGAAAGAAAGTCAGGATCGTTCCCGGATGCCCTTCTTCGTCGCCGAAGTAGAGATGGTAGGTTCCGGGATCGTCGAAGTTGACGGTCTTCTTGACGAGCCGCAGGCCGAGCACACGCGTGTAGAATTCCAGATTGCGAGAGGCATCGCCTGCGATGGCGGTCACGTGATGGATTCCAGACATGGCTGGTCCTTTCTCCCGTACGAAACGGGATTTCCTGGTTCTCTCTTCAAATGGTCAGCGGGCTCTCGGCCTGCAATATGGGCCGCAGTGTTCAGACTGTTGCCAATCGGGCGACGATCTAAGCAGTCAGCCCGCGAGACGTGCCGCGATCTGCGCAACGTGGCGGCCCTGGTAGTGTGCGCCGGCCAATTCGTTGGTCGAAGGCTGCCGTGAGCCGTCGCCGGCCGCAATCGTCGAAGCGCCGTAGGGCGAGCCGCCCGTAATTTCCTGAACGCCCATTTGTCCTTGGAACGAGTACGGAAGTCCGACGATCACCATGCCCTGATGCAGGAGCACTGTATGGGTCGAGAGGATCGTGCTCTCCTGGCCACCGTGCTGTGTCGCTGTCGACGTGAAGACGCTGCCGACCTTGCCGATCAGCTTACCGCTGGCCCACAGGCCTCCCGTCTGATCGAGAAAGTTCTTCATCTGCGCGGGCATGTTTCCGAAGCGCGTCGGAACGCCGATGATGATCGCATCATACTCCGGCAACTCGTCGACCGTAGCGATCGGAGCCGGCTGGTCGAGCTTGAAATGCGCTTTCCGCGCGACGTCCTCCGGCACCAGTTCGGGTACCCGTTTGATGACCACGTCGGCGCCGCCCTCGCGCGCGCCCGCAGCAACGCTTTCGGCCATTTTCTCGATGTGGCCGTAGCTGGAGTAGTAGAGGACGAGAACCTTGGTCATTTTGAATGCCTCCGATGTCGTGCGGTTCGGTTGATGCACTCGAATATCGTTCGTTGACCGGAAGCACTCAATACATGATATTTATGCCAGTCTGGTTCCAATTTGGATACAAATGGACAAACTCGAGTCGATGGGCGCCTTTGTGAAGGTCGTCGCGAGCGGCAGCTACGCGGAGGCTGCGCGGCGCCTCGGCTTGACGCGATCTGCGGTCAGCAAGGCCGTCATGGAATTGGAGCAGCAACTCGGTGCACGGCTTCTGGATCGCACGACGCGACACGTTGCGCCGACTGAAGCCGGCCTCGCCTATTACGAACGCTGCATTGCGATTCTCGCGCAGGTGGATGAGACCGAAGCCCAGATCTCCCGCCTTCACGATGAGCCAAAGGGTGTGCTGAAGGTCAACGCTCCGATGTCGTTCGGTACGCTTTACCTTGGAGATGCCATCGCCGACTTCATGATCCGCTACAGCGATCTCAAGGTTGAGCTGAATCTCACCGACAGGTTCATCGACCCGCTTGAAGAAGGCGTGGACGTGACCGTGCGGATTGGCGCGTTGGTCGATTCAAGCTTGATCGCGCGGCGCATTTCACCGGCCCGCGTCGTGATCGTTGCATCGCCCGATTATCTGAAGAAGCACGGCACACCGCAAAGCCCGGCCGAACTCGCGAACCATCGCTGCCTTAGCTACGGACACACCACCTCGATGCAGCGATGGCACCTAAAAGAAAACGGCCGTCCGATATCGGTGTCGATCGGCTCGTGTCTGTCCTCGAACAACGGCGATGCTTTGCGCGACGCTGCCGTCAAGGGAATCGGCATAGCGCAACTTCCGACATTCATCGTCGGAAAGGACATCGCCGAAAACCGCCTGCAAGTCGTTTTGCCTGACTATGAGCCTGACGATCTGACGATCCATGCGCTCTACGCGCCGAATAGGTATCTCGCCGCAAAAACGCGCGTCTTCATAGATTTTCTCGTCGATCGCTTCGGCAAGACGCCGTCGTGGGACGTCTGCTACGGCAAGCGCTAGCGCCTATCGATCGGCGTTCGGCGCAGTAGGTATGTGTCCATTATCCAGCCCTTGCGCGCACGTTCTGCCGCGCGCACGCGCTCTATTTCATCGACACAGTTGGCGAGCTTTCCTGAAACAAGGACTTCATCAGGTGTGCCGAGATACGCGCCCCAATAGATATCGACGTCTTGATCGGCGAGCGCTCTGAGCCCCGAGCCGTTGTCGAGCATCACGACAGCGGTATCTATTCCCTGGGGGAGCCCGTCGAGAAGCTTCCGCCCGGTTGTGATATGAACCGGCTCACCAATCGCGTTAAGCGCAATCTTGTGCCGGGCGGCAAGCGCCTGCACGCTGGTGATGCCGGGGATTACCTCGTAGTCGAAGGCGATCTGGCCTTCGGCAATGATCTGCTGAATGACGCGGATTGTGCTGTCGTAAAGCGACGGGTCTCCCCACACGAGAATGGCGCCGACCTCACCGTCCTGCATCTCTCTCTCGATGAGGCGGCCGAAGATCTCTGCCTTTTCTCCGTGCCACGACCGGACACCTGATTTGTAATCAGGCGTCCCAGCGTCCCGGACCGGGCTTGCAACCTCGACAATTCGATAAGAGCGGTCCTTGATGAAGCGCTCGCAGACCGTCGTCCTGAGGTTCACCAGGTCTTCCTTCGCCTCTCCCTTGT
Organism: Hyphomicrobium sp.; assembly: GCA_035547255.1. Taxonomy (GTDB): domain Bacteria; phylum Pseudomonadota; class Alphaproteobacteria; order Rhizobiales; family Hyphomicrobiaceae; genus Hyphomicrobium_B. Next base: position 12,233 of record DASZVX010000033.1, on the reverse strand, counting down.
CGAGAAAGAAGAAGACGTCGACCTCGTTCAGCGCCTTGACGGCTTGCATCGTCACGTAGTCCGGGTTCCCGGCTCCGATCCCGATGATGAGCAGTTTCTTCATTATCGAGGCGTCTCCCGTCTCATTCGCGTGCGCAGGAACGAATTCTTTTTTACCTTGCCGCCGATGCGCTGCCGTAGACATTGCAACGACGGCCGTTCAATGCCAATGCACGGTCTAGCCGATCTTGAAAAGGAATACCCGGCCAATGGCCAAGCGCGTCGTTTTGGTAACCGGATCGCTGGCAGAGCCCCGCGTCAAGCGCGTCGTCGAAGAGCTCAACGACGCGGAGATCGATCCGGTGGTCGCCAACATCGGCGTGAAAGTCGCGGCTCTGATGACGTCCGATATCGTCGAGCGCCGGCTGAAACTGCCGGAGGACACCGACCGCGTTATTCTCCCCGGGCGTTTTCGCGGTGACATCGAAAGGCTGTCGGACCATTTCGGAACGCGCTTCGAGCGCGGTCCCGAGGAGATTGCAGACTTACCGGAATACCTCGGCCATGCCGCCCGCAAGATCGACCTCTCAGAGCAGGATGTCACGATCTTCGGTGAGATCGTCGACGCGACCCTGCTGACACCTCAGGAAATCGTCGAGCGCTCGCGCAAGTATCGCGCTGATGGCGCCGATGTCATCGATCTCGGGTGCTTGCCGGACAGTCCGTTTCCGCATCTCGAAGAAGCAATTGCGGCTCTGCATGCCGATGGGGCCAAGGTCAGCGTCGATTCCTTCAAGGCCGAGGAGCTTTCGCGTGCGACGCGGGCAGGTGCCGACTATATCTTCAGCCTTTCGGAAAAGACTATCTCGATCGTCGACGAGGGTCCGGCTGCGCCTATTCTTATCTCCGCCGGCACAGCGAACATGGACTCTCTCGATCGCGTCATCGATATTATGATGGAGAAGGGACGGCCGTTTTACGCCGATCCGATCCTCGATCCGATTCACTATGGTTTCACGGCATCGGTGGCCCGCTACTACGATCTGCGCAAACGTCGGCCGGACGTGCCGATTCTGATGGGTATAGGCAACGTCACTGAGCTGACGGATGCCGACACAACAGGCATCAATGCCATCCTCATGGGGATCTGCTCGGAGCTTCACATCACGGCAGTGCTTGCGGTGCAGGTCAGTCCTCACTGCCGCACAGCGATCAAGGAGTTCGATCGCGCCCGCCGAGAATACTTCGCGGCACGCAAGGCTAATGCCTTACCACAGGGCTTCGGTATGGGGCTGATGGCGCTCCGCGATCGCAAGGGCTTTGCATCGACGCCCGCGGAAATCGTCGAGCTTGCGGCTGCTCTCCGCGATCGCAACTATCGGATCGAGGTCGCGGAAGACGGCATTCATATCTACAACCGCAACGGACACCACGTCTCCGAAGACCCGTTCAAGCTCTATCCCAATCTCGAGCTTGGCACGGACGTCGGCCATGCGTTCTATCTGGGCGTCGAAACGGCACGTGCAGAGATCGCCTACCGTCTCGGTAAGCGGTACACGCAGGATGAGCCGTTGCCGTTTGGCGTCGTTGCCGAGGTGCCAGGCGCTGCCGAAGATGCACACGCGATGAAGTTCAAGGAAGCGGGCTCGACGTTCGCAAAGCCCAAAGCACACAAAGACGGCGACAGGGACAAGGAATAGCTGGCCCAACAGCGAGGCTATCGTCTCTCAAACGCCTTCAAAAGATTGCGGAGGGTCGGGCGGATGCTCCGCAGCTCTTCGACGTGAATCGACGACAACTTGTCGATTGCCGCGTTGCCCGACTTTGTAAGCGAGACCTGTATTTTGCGCCCATCGGTCGGATCGGAGTTTCGCTCCACCAAATCAAGGTCCGACAGCCTGTCGACAAGCTCGACGATCGTATGATGACGCAAGAGTAGCCGGTCGGCGATCTCTCCGATGCTGAGGGAATCTCTTTCGGGCGCACCTTTGATTGCGAGCATCAATTGATGCTGCTGCGGTGTCACACCCGCTTCCATCGCGGCGGCCTCGCTGAACGCGAGAAATTTCCTTAGCTCGCAACGGAAGTCCGCCAGTGCCTGGTAGTTGGCTTTCGTCAGAGCGGACCGCTTGCGCCTAATAGCCGACTTTGGCGACGAGAGCGTATTCAACTGTTTACCAACCAAGGCGAACTCCTTTTCTGCGGTAGGTATCGGCCAGAAACCGGCTCCAGGCTCGGGCATTAGCGCGGCGGCTGTCTCTATTTTATCGGACAGACTGTGTCATTCAACGGACAGACTGTGTCATTCAACCGTGCGACGCCAAGGCCCTCTGGCGGCAAAACCTAGGGGTCTTGTTTATATATCGCGTTGCGATATAGAGCGCGCATCCCCGCGCCATCCAAAGATAGAGTCAAAACAAAGGCAAACGGAGTATTGATGAAGTTCGACAGCGCCGAACTGCGCCGCCTGGGCGATTTCACGACAAATCCGCGCGTGCTTTATATTGCGGCCATCGCGGTACTCGTCGCTCTGGTGAGCGTTGCCGCAGGTGTGGCATTGCTCGACCTTATTCGTCTCTTCACGAATATTGCTTATTTCGGCCGCTTCTCGCTGGCAACCGCGGATCTGTCGCAATCTCCGTTTGGGCTGTGGACTGTGCTTATTCCAGCCGCGGGATCCATCGTCATTGGCTTGATGGCGCGCTACGGGAGTGAAAAGATCCGTGGGCATGGCATTCCTGAGGCAATTGAGGCGATACTCCTTGGCCGCTCGCGGCTCGATCCCAAAGTTGCGGTCTTAAAGCCACTGTCATCTGCGATTTCCATCGGTACGGGCGGCCCGTTCGGTGCAGAAGGGCCCGTCATCATGACCGGCGGCGCCTTGGGGTCGCTCATAGCGCAGTGGCTTCCTGTCAGCGACAACGAGCGAAAGACGTTGCTGGTTGCCGGCGCTGCCGCAGGCATGACCACAGTCTTCGGGACGCCGATCGCAGCGATCATGCTGGCCGTCGAATTGCTGCTGTTCGAATGGACGCCGCGGAGCTTCATACCGGTAGCGGTGGCCGCAATCGTTGCCGAGGTCGGGCGCTCGTATTTGCACATGTCGTCGCCGCTGTTCCCGTTCATGGGCAGCGCCGAGATATCGACATCGGGGCTTGCGTGCTGGATCCTCGTCGGCGCCCTCGGAGGGCTCCTCTCGGGCTGTCTGACGAAGCTGGTGTATGCGGCCGAAGATCTGTTTCCGAAGCTTCCCGTTCACTGGATGTGGTGGCCGATGTTCGGAGGGCTGATCGTCGGCCTCGGCGGCCTGATCGATCCCCGTGCTCTCGGTGTCGGCTATACGAATATTGAGCAGCTACTCGCCGGCACACTTACCGGTGAAAGCGCGCTTCGTCTGCTGGGTGTCAAAGCAACCATATGGTCCGTGGCGCTGGGATCCGGTACGTCCGGCGGCGTTCTCGCGCCTTTGCTCATCATCGGCGGCGCGATGGGCGCGGCATTGAGCACGATAATGCCGGCAGCCGCTCCCGGGCTTTGGGCGCTGCTCGCGATGACGGCGACGATGGGCGGCACGATGCGGGCTCCACTGACGGCGACGTTCTTTGCCATTGAGCTGACCGGGGCCACCGGAATGCTGGTGCCGCTGATGACTGCCTGCGTGGCAGCGCATGCCGTGACCGTTCTGTTGCTGCGCCGCTCAATCCTGACCGAAAAGTTAGCGCGTCGGGGTCATCATCTCGTCCGCGAATATCGTACGGACCCGTTCGCCTTGGCGCGCGTTGCCGAGGTCATGACGACCGAAGTGGACACGGTCCCGGCATCGATGACATTGCATCAGGCGGTCTCTTTCATGACCAACCCAGCGACACGTCACCCGACCTTCCCGGTCGTTGATGAAGACATGCGGGTTCTGGGCGTCATTAACCCGCCGGCAGTGCTGCAATGGCGCCGCCGCGGTGAGCATCGCAATACGACTCTCGACAAGCTTGTGACGGGAACAAAGATTGTCGTCGCTTACCCCGACGAGTTCCTGGAGCAGCTGACGGAAAAGCTGAACAGCGTCAATGTTTCCCATCTTCCTGTCGTCACGCGCGATAGCGGTCATCTCGTCGGGTATATCGGTTGGAAGGATGTGATGCGTGTGCGTCTCAAGCTTCGATCGGAAGAGCAAAGTCGCAAGGCGTTCTTTCGGATCATTCCGCGCGGATCGGTAGAGACAGCGGACACCGAATGACTCGCACGGCATTCGAGCTAGCGCTCGCTTTTTGCATGAGCGAGCACTAGCCGTGTGCATCCCGAATTGTGTCGTTCAATGTTGTCGCCTTCTCGTTTGGAAAGCCGGCGACCATCAGGTGTCGCGCGCGCCCGCACGACGGTATTCAGCAACCATTCACGCCTGAAGGAGTTTCTGACAGCAGTTTGAATGGGAGTCTTGCCATGAAAACTCTGATCTACGCACTCACGGCTTCGGTTATCGCGGGCTTTGCGCCAAGCGTTGCGTCCGCTGCCGATCTAGGTGCGTATGACGAGCGGGAAACAGTGATCGAAAGACCTGCCCCGGTCGTCGAGCGTGAGCGGATCGTCGAACGCCGCTACTACGAACCCGACGATGAGTACTACGAGGAAGAGCCGGAAGTGACCTATTACAGGCGTCCCTATCCTGGCCCCTATCCGTATTACGCGGCTTATCCGGATCGATTCGGACCCTACTATCCTCATCGCTATTGGCGTCGTCATGCCCGCTGGTAAAACGGCCTGGTGACTGACACGATTGGGCTCGGCTGACTGCGTGCGCGGCGGCCGGGCTCCTACCGAATTGGCGGCTATCTCAATCAGACGGCAATCCGCACGGTAATTCTGGGGCCCTATGCACCTATTCAGGGTTGCAGATTCAAAACTCTTTTAATCCTGGTTTCATTTCGAGCGCGATTGCGCCCGCATTTTTGCAATAAATTTACTCTGCGCCTAAACTCTGTGATTTGGAACGGCAGGGCGGCGGAGAGGAGAGATTCCATGTTGGTCGTGAGGTGCGGCATCACCGCCTTGGCCGCGGTGCTGACGGTATCCGTCCTTTCGGTGGCAGCGGAAGCGACCCCCCGCCGGTGCGGATTCGACCGTTACGGCTACCATCCGCCTGATTTCAGAGGCTGCTACTCCAGCATCGAAGCCGTCGAAGTTCCTGGTCCTGTCGTGCGTGCAAGACCAGTTCAGCGAGTTCATCGGGTGCAACGAGCGCAGCGGGTACGCAGGGCTGTCGCGATTGCGCCGCCACCTCCACCGCCGCCGCCTCCTTTCGAAGGTTATTATGCGGCTGAACCACTCAGGCCCGGCTGCCATTTCGATAACGGCAACGATATGATCGCGCACCGGATCTGCTACAGTGGCTGGTGACACCGAGGTCGCATCGTTCCAATAAAGCAGCGCCGTTTCATGTCCCACAGTCCTGGTTCGTCGAAAAGCGCGTCATTGCGGATCGCGAGCATACTGGTCTCGTTGCTCGCCTATCCCGCCGCCGGCGTTGCCGCGCAGTGTGGCAGTGGACCCCAAGGTTTCAACGCTTGGCTGCAGAATTTCAAATCGAGCGCAGCGGCTCAGGGCATAAAGCCGGCAACCGTCTCGCGGGCTTTATCTGGCGTCACGTATGATCCGGCCGTCATCCACCTCGACCGGTCGCAGCATTCTTTCAAGCTAAGTTTCCAGCAGTTCTATGCGCGTCGCGTCAACGGCGCGCTGATCAATCGCGGTAGATCGTTGATGCGCACGCATCGCGGAACACTCGACCGTATCGAAAAACGATACGGCGTTCCGGGCGCCGTGATCGTCGCCATCTGGGGCCTCGAAACGCACTACGGTGCGGATGCTTCGGCGCGGTATTCGATCCTTCGGTCGCTCGCAACTCTCGCCTACGATTGCCGCCGTCCCGAATTCTTCGCGGCCCAACTTTTAGATGCCATCCGGATTGTCGGACGCGGTGACCTGTCGCCAAGCCAGTTGCGCGGCGGTTGGGCGGGAGAGATCGGGCAAACACAGTTCCTTCCGACACCCTATGTCCGCTATGCCGTCGATTTCGACGGCGACGGGCGCCGGGACCTGGTGCACAGCGTGCCCGACATTCTGGCCTCGACTGCAAATTTCCTTGCGAGCCACGGTTGGCAGCGTGGCGGATCATGGCAGCCGGGCTCCGCCAACTACGGCGTCATTGCCCAATGGAATAAAGCTGAAGTCTATCAGCGCACCATTGCCGCTATGGCGACGCAACTTGGCGGTGGCCGCTAGGAGCTGGTGGCCTGCTCGCCCGCCTATTGAGAGCTGGATCGGACGTGGCCTTTCCGGACTTCGCGAGCCAAATCCTCAACCAGTTCCTTGTCGATCCCTGGGGGGCGGCGCCCTATTGGCCGGATCGGCGTGTCGATGGATGCATCGATAGCCACTGCATCGCTGCCGGGGAACGTCTCTTTGAGGGCCTCGTTAAGCTCCTCGTCCAGCTGCGCTTTTGATTTCCTGATAATCATGGACCGGTCTCCGAAGCGTCGGCGCGCGGATCTTAGTCGGTCATTATATAGTCCTTCTCGTCCGCCAATTTATGAAATCCGCAGTGGGCGCGTCGATCCCGCGCATCCAAATATTTTTGCCATCGGCGCGCAAGGCCATACGTTGTCCAAGATTTCCGTTTGATTGGGCGCGAGACGCATTCGATCAATGCGAGTATCGGTGCGCGAGGCGGTCTATAGTCATAGGAGTTCAGGGGTGGCGTGGGTGAATGAAACGTCGGATGCAGCGCTTCTGCCGCTGGTCAAGCAGTTGCGGGATGCGCTGAAGAACGCCGAGACGGAACTCCAGCGACGATGCTTCATCTCGTCCGAGATTAAGCAAGCTCTTGCTTCCGCTGACGCCTACCTGAGCAACCAAGTAAATGCGCAACGCCCAATCGTAGTGCCCTCTGAACGGGTAGCCCGTTTGATAAGGCGTGTTTGAACTCACGTCGAAATCATCTCGATACGGATAATTCGGTCACGCTGCTGCCTTCCTTCGGGGGTGAAATCCCTGTGGGGAGAAGGGCAGTGTTATGCGTATCAATGCTCCGGCAATTCTCTTTGCCGTCAGTATCCTTGGCGTGCCGCTCGCCGGTGCGCAAACGGTTCAGCAGGAGGTCACGCCCCTACCGCAGTTCATGCCGCCCGAGGCTCGCGCGCAAGTCGTTGAGAGAAGCGCCGGGACAAAGCCGGCAGCCGATGAGACGCGACGGGCAGCGGAAGCTCTCAGCGCCAAATTTTCCGGAGATTTGGCGGTATCCGATGCCGACGTCACAACGGATGTCGCGAAGCCGGAAATGACGGCTCCCGTCGCGACTGATCCGCAGGCGAATTCAGCGCCCTCTGCCCACGTTGCAGTGCTGAGGGTGGGCGGGCCGGCAACCCCTGTCGCGAATAAATCAAAAAATCAGGGGGCACAAAGCGACACGTCGTTTGGGACATCCAAGACTGAGATGTCGAAAGCGTCGAACGCATCGAAACCCAAGCGGGTGAAGGCTCGTGCCGAGCGCTCGCGCGCCCCACGCCGAACAGCGATCAATTCTTATGGGAATGCGCAGGCCCTCGCCTCGAACGCTGTCCCCGGAGCGGAAACCGGCTGGCAAACCGGCATCATCGGTATGTTGACCAACCCGGCATTCTGGCATTGACCGGGCGCTGCCTCATTGTTGCAAGGCAGCAGACGGATTGAACCGTGAGAAGGCGGCGATATCGGTATCTCGATACCGGTAGGTTCACTTTTCCGATTTTAAGCGCTCACAAGCGCATCGCGGGCCGCCGCGTGCATGCTAAGCTGGGGCAGTCCTGTCCGCTGCTCCCCCTTTGAGCCGGCGGGCGGGAAAGGGTAGGGCAATGCCAGTAGTTGTATCATTTGTGGGTCAGAAGGGCGGGGTGGGCAAGAGTACGCTCGCCAGGGCATTCGCCGCCGTCGCAGTACGCGGCAAACTGAAAGTGAAGCTGGCCGATCTTGATGTGAACCAGCAGACGGCCGTCCGCTGGGCCAGAACACGCATCGCGCGGGGAAGTACTTATCCCGTTGAAGCGGAAGCCTTCAACACGATCGAAGAGGTTCTGGCGAGCGTTCACGGCTTCGATCTTATCATCGTCGATACGCCCGGCCATGCGAGCCCGGCAACGCTCGACATCGCACGTTCCTCGCAAGTTGTGATTTTGCCGACCGGTGCGAGCACGGATGATTTGTATCCGACGGTGCTGCTTCTCTACGAACTCGAACAGATGGGAATCCCTAAAGAACGTCTTGCTGTTGCGCTTTGTCGGCTCCTGGAGTTGCGGGAAGAACATGCTGCGCGGAAATACGTCGAGACGGCGGGTTACGAAGCCCTGCTTGGGTCTATTCCCGAACGTGCCGGTTACCGCAGCGCACACAACCTGGGTCAATCGCTTACCGAGACGAGTGAGCAGTCGCTCAATCGGCGTGCCCGCACGCTGATGGAAAGTTTGCTCGAAAAAGTGTTGACCCAACTGAAAGTATCGAAGTCTTTCCAGAAACAGCAAGGCGACAGCAGCATTGCCTGATGCCTCCGATGACCTGCGCGCCAGTTCTAGGGAGTACGCACCATGGTACAGGAAGATCGAGCCTCGCCGTCAGGTAAACAACGCCTCGTGAGATGGGCTTTGTTCTTGGGTGCCCTCGTCGTGCTGGCATGGCTCATCGCCTATGTCCTTGGCATACAGATATATGACGCCGCTGTTCAGGTGACGCACTGATCTCGCCGCCAATTCCAAAAAAGACAGTGGTATAACCACAGATTAAAGAGGCACGCTGCTTGCACTTGGCAATCTGAGCGGGATTAATGACCGCCGGTAGTCGAGAGCCTGTCATGTTTGAAGACAATGTCATCTGGGTTGATTTTCGTCTGTCGAAGGACATTCGTTCCAAGCAGGCGTTATCGTTTGCCGAGCGGATGAAGGCTCATTCGGAACGGACGCGTAGCCACATCCAAGCATCAAAGAGCGCGCTCGAGACGATCATGCTGATGCTCGGGGGAGAGCGATCTGGCAGTGATAGCACGCACCGAGGCGGCACGAGCTGAGCGTCTCTCAAGGAAAATCTCGCCACGCATCTGCATTCGCCTAGCAGCCACCGCCAATGGGAAAGATTGGCGCCGCGAAATTTTGCGCGCGGCGGTTTCGCAGCACATCGCCCTCATTGCATCCAACGCTCATCCTTAAATCGCGATCTTCGCCGTAGGAATAAGTAACGGCGCACTTCGCTCAGTCAGATTGTTCGCTGCAACAACTCACTCGCCGGATTTCATCGATCCAACCCATAAACCCACGACGTTCTTTTCAGACTCTGCGCGTCTAAAATGCGTGGTTCGCTAATTGTTAGCGCAGTGAGGAATTTTGGCGCGACGAGGCGCGCAGATACAAAATATTTCAAGGCGACCGCCACATTCGGGAACATTGTCCCAAAGCGCCGCCGACGGAACGTACTCGTCCTTTGCGATGTTTTACTACCAATCCGCGGGTGTGGGATTTCGGCAAAGGATAAGGACATGTTGAAATATTCTGTAGCCGTAGCTGCACTGCTGATAAGTGCGCCGGCTGCTTTTGCGCAAGGTGCCGGCGAAGCGCGGCATGGTAGCGAAGGTATGACGCGATCGGGTCCGGGTATGTCTCAATCGGACTCCGGCGGTTCAAAACTGAAATCTGATTCCGGACAGCAAGACCGTTCTGGTGCCTCGAGTGGTGCGAGTTCTGGATCGAGTGGGTCTGATTCTTCCGCATCCGACTATGCGCCGGGTCATGAGAAAGGCAGCGGTTCGGCAAAAGAACACGCGCCCGGACAAACTAAAACCGAGGGATCTGCACGCGAAAACGCACCCGGACACCGCAAGGATCAGTCCGAAGATATGGGTAAGCGGTCGGAGAGTAGATCACACGCCCAGGATAGAGACAAAAGTGCAGAGCGTGGCGAGAAGAAGTCCGAGCGTAACGCGAGGAGCGATAGAGAACTTGATCGTAACGAGCGAAATGCAAACGCAGATCGAGATCGCTCCAGAGACGAAGGCCGTGCAAAAGATCACGACCGCGCATCAACCGGAGCCAGCGGAGGCACGGAAGGCCGGGCTTCAACAGGTCGCGGCTCGGTAGCGAATGTCACGGCCGAAGAGAAGACCCGGCTCAAAACGGTCTTCACGCGTCATCACGTGGAACCGGCTCGCGACCTCAACGTATCTGTCAACGTTGGCGTTCGGATTCCTCATTCGGTCAGGCTATACCCGGTACCGGAAGACGTCATAGCGATCGCACCTGATTATCGCGATTACATGTACGTCATGCTGGATGACAATCGCGTCGCCATCATCGACCCGGATAGTTACGAGGTCGTGGATATTATTGTTCTCGCATAGAACGCGAGGAAAACGCTGGACGAAGATAACATAATCGGGAGCATGCAATGAGAATGATGACGAAAATGCTCGTGGCCGGAGCTGGAGCTTTGGCGTTGAGCGCAACAGCAGCTTCAGCGGAAATTGTTTGCAACGATGACGGCGACTGCTGGCACGTGCGCGAACACGTCGAGTATCGGCCCGAGTTCAGGCTTCACGTACATCCGGATAATTGGCGATGGGCGGAAAGCGATCGCTATCGGTGGCGCGAGCATGCTGGTCGCGGATATTGGCGTGAAGGCGTTTGGGTTGACATCAGATAACAAGAAGTAACGACACGAAACGAAGCCGCCAGAATCTCCAGGATTCCGGCGGCTTCGAATTTTGGTCCGGGGGTTTCAGGATTTCTAGGAGGGGCGAACAGGAGCAGTTATCCGGCCCGTACTGACGACAGGTAGCCAATCTATTTCTACTATTCATTCTTGGGCGTGCGATCCGATGTGTCTTCATCCGTCTTGCCGGCGTCGCTGCTGGGGCGCGTGAAGATGATCGATTAGCGGGTGCTCGATGCTTTGAGCGAAGTGAAAGGACTGACAAAATTTTAGGTGCGGCTCGCGGCGTTCATGATGTCCGAGAGAATTGGCCGGAGCCGTAAATCGCCAATCGACGTTTGAGCAACCAGTACGAATCGTTATCTAAGCTGCTCCACTCAAGAACGCGCGAGGCTCGGCAATTGGTAGATCTTAATAAGCGAACTTCGGTGAACGATCAGGCGTATCCACGCGCTTTCGGAGCTATCCCACAGGGTACATTGATAACTGAGCCCCACGCATTCTTTACGCGCCTTTCGGGTGGTATTTGGCTCACTGCCGGTGTCGGACTTATTTGCCCATCCATCGATGGATGGCCAATATTATCATGCCCCCAAACAAGCTATCTGCGGTAGATACTATCACATGATGAAGCATCGCACTGTAATCCGTCTCGCATGTCCTTCTATTGGAACGGCCACTTTTGTGCGCCTGCGACCGGACCAAAACCCAACCGTTAAGTAGTAGATAAACGGCCTCTCATAAAGATGCGCGATGCGTGCGCGACGTGGGGCTAAATGTTTCAGGGGGGTTGGTTACGCGAAATTGATGTCTGGTTCAGCGCCAGTTCCAAAAAGCCGCGCCGCGCATGCGCGATACCTTGAGGCCAGCTTAACGACCGCGCCATTCGCGAGCGGGATCCCAAATACGCAAAATTTCGCTGATGCTTTAGATTGGTTGCGGGGGCCCGCGACCAGCCTGCGTCGCGGTTGGGTCGAGAGCCGAGAAACCGTGCCATTCCATTTGATCGCGTAAGCGTGAGATGACTTTTTGACTGCCCTAGGTTGGCGTTCAATCACCGCAGTTGCCGAGGTACCGAGCTGCTACGAGCCTTACCTGCGGCTGACAAAAAAATTTCTCGGACGCGCGTGCCCGCAGCGCGCATTCCATTACGATGCCATCGCTCGCTTGCATGGGCATTAGCCGGTGGCGCATCCCGACTCGGGGCGGCCGCACGGTCGGAGCGCATGTGCTACAGGGCGCAGAAGTTCCGGTCTCGCTTCCCTGAACAATCACCGCATCCATCCTCAGGGCGTTTTTTCTTCAGAAACAGCCGACGACTTGAACGTTATCAGAATTTAACACTGACTTTGAGGCCGCCAGAATTGGCGTCGCTGTGGCCCGCGAACAAGCCTTCGTAATTGAGCTTCAGGTCGATCCCGCCCAGCGTCAGAACATCCATGCCGGCGCCGGCTGAAAAATACGACTGGTCGAAGCTGGATGTAATCGTAAACGGACTGATGCCGGAAGGGGCGGACACGAAATCCGACGTCAGC